>JBOFJB010000250.1:0-4842 GCA_051650465.1 Dermatophilaceae bacterium
TCGCCCCGGTGTCGCCCACGGCGTTCGAGGCGAAGTGGTTCCAACTCGACCTCACCGCGAAGGGCCAGATCACCGCGGTCGCTGGAGCGCCGGCCGGGGCGCACTCGAACACCCGGTGGAGTACCTGGACCGGCACCGCTGACGGAGTGCGCGAGTTGACCCAGCCGTTCCAGACCTTCGGTGGCTGGGGGGCGGGTGAGGTTAACGGCTATCTGCGCACCCCCGGCGGTGAGGCGATCATCGGGTCGTGGGAGGGCTCGACCGGCCTCGACATCGCGGTCTGGCGGTTCGCCGGTGAACGCTGGACCCGGACACCGACCGCGGCCGGGTCGGCCCTGGCCAGCACGACACAGCAACTCGCTGGGGCCCGCCGGGCCGCCCCGCGCGGAGCCGGCGCGATCGCGTCGGGGTCGGTCACTGAACTGCGGCCGGGGTCGGTCAGGTTGCGCCCGGCGGTGTGGCTCACCGACTCGCTCGACGCGCCGTGGCGCCGGGTCGACCTACCGTCGTCGGCGGCCTTCGCCGACGCGCACGCCGCGGGATGCTCGTCCGACCGGTGCACGGTGGTCGGCCAGGCCGACGGGCGGCTCGTCGCGTGGCTGGTCGCCGCTGACGGCGAGGTGACGCCGGTCGAGGGGCTGCCGCCGGTCGGCGTCGGCGACAAGGTCCAGTTGCTCGCGCCGATGCCCGCGGATGACGGCGCCCACCGGTTCGTCGTCGCTGATGGCGCGGAGGGCCGGGTCGTCGAGGTCGCAGCCGACGGTGCGGTCTCCTGGCGGCCGTACTCGGCGCCGGGTGTTCCGGTCGCGGCGACGACTACTGCCGCGGGGGTGGCCTGGGTGGTGCACCGAGCCACCGACGGCGCCACCGCGCTGCACACCATGCCGAACTGAGCCGACAGCTCACTGAGTGAGCCGCACGTCATCCCCGTCCTGCTGCACTGCAGTGCGTGTCCACGTGCTGAGCCGGTGGCGGCCAACTACGGGCCCGGCCGGCAGCCCGAGCCGCCCGGCGATCTCTCCTCCCGGGGTCGACCGCAACCTACCGGTCGCTGCTGACGGTGGTTTCGCCCTGTTGGCCGCCGTGCTCGGCATCGGTGAGCCGTTCGTGGAGCCGGGCGCGGACCTCGTCGGGGGTGTAGGCGCGGCGTCGACGCTCGGTGCGGGCCACCAGGGCGCCGGTCGCGACGACGCCGGTCAATGCGGCCATGCCGGCGAACTTGAGCCACCGGTTGTGATTGCGCCACGCCATGCGTCACCAGCCTACCGAGCCGGCGCGGTCGGCTAGGGCGGTGTGGGTTCCCGGCTGCGCCGGCTCCGGCCAGGGTGCGGCGCGGCGTCCTGCGCGTCGACCCAGAACGGCGCCATCCGAGCCACCAGCCATCCCCGACATCCGAGCCTGGTCCCTGTGCGCGTGGCTCACGGCGCCGCCGCAGGAGCCGAGCCGGCGCCAACTGGGACCGGCGCCGGACGGGGTGCCGGCTCGTCATCCACCTCGCCGTGGGAGAGCTCGGGGAGCCAGCGCAGCCACCGCGGGAGGTACCAGTTGCGGTCGCCGAGCAGCGTCATCACCGCGGGCAGGAGCACCCCACGCACCAGGGTCGCATCGAGGAGGACTGCCACGGCGAGCCCGACACCGAACTGCTTGAGCGAGGTCTGGCTGAGCGAGGCGAAGATCGCGAACACGGCCACCATGATCACCGCGGCACTGGTGATGACGCCCGCGGTCGAGGCGATGCCGTGCCGCACGGCATCCGTGGTGTTGTCGCCGCGGTCGAACGCCTCGCGGATGCGGGACAGGATGAACACGTGGTAGTCCATGGACAGCCCGAACAGCAGCACGAAGAGGAAGATCGGCAGCCAGCTCGCGATCGCGCCGGTTGACGTGAAGCCGAGCACGCTCTCGCCCCAGCCCCACTGGAACACCGCCACCAGCACGCCGTACGCCGCGGCCACCGACATGAGGTTGAACACGATGGCGGTGACCGCCACCACCACCGACCGGAACGAGAGCAGTAGCAACAGGAACGCGCAGCCGAGCACGAACCCGAACACCGCCGGCGCGTTGCGGATCTGCTGCTCGGTGAAGTCCACCGACTGCGCGGTCTGCCCGTCGACGGCCACCTGCGCCCCGGGCACGTCGCCGATGGTCGCGGGGATGACGTCGTCGCGCAGTGCGGCGAGCGCGTCCTTGGAGGCGTCGTCGTTGCCGGTGCCGGCCAGCGGCACGCTCACGATGGCCACGCGCTCGTTCGGGCTGACCAGGACCTCGATCGGCTCGTTCATCTGGCCGGTCGCGAGCGCCTCGGTGCGCAGCCGTTCGAGCGCCTCCTGCACGGGTGCCGCGGTCACGTCATCCGCCTGAACGTGGACCGTGGCGGGGGCCTGGCCGCCGGGGAAGGCCGCCTGGATGCGGTCGTAGGTCTGCATCACCGGGACCGAGCGCGGCAGGTCCTCGACGCCGGGGAGCGCGGTGCGCAGGGAGAACGCCGGCACGGCGAGCAGCGCCATCACCCCGACGCCGACGACGGTGGCCACCAGCGGCCGGCGCAACACGACGCGCAGCACGACGGTCCAGACCTTGCTGTCGTTCGTGGTGCGGAACCGGTGCAGCACCGGCACCCGCAGCGATTCCACCCGGTCGCCGAGCGCGGCGAGGGTGGCCGGCAGGAAAGTGAGCGAGCCGAGCACCGCCACCGCGACGACGAGCATGGTGCCCCAGCCGATCGCGACGTTGGTCTGGTCGCCCGAGAAGAACAGGCCGGCCATCGCGATGAGCACGGTGATGCCCGAGATCAGCACCGAGCGGCCGGAGGTCGCGGCGGCGATCTCGAGGGCGCGCCGGGGGTCGCGGCCCTTGGCTCGTTCCTCGCGTTCGCGGCGGATGTAGAACAGCGCGTAGTCGACACCGACGGCCACGCCGACGAGCAGCATGACGATCTGCGCGTTCGAGTCGACGTTGATCAGCGGGCTGGTGAGGGTGAGCAGCCCGAGCGAGGCCACGAACGCGGTGAGCGAGAGGATCAGCGGCAGTAGCGCGGCCACGACCGCGGCGAACACCCCGATGAGGATGCCGGCTGTCACCACCACGGCGAGGATCTCGGCCCGGCGCAGGTCGTCGCCGATGGTCTCCTCGAGCGCCTTGTTCGCGCTGGCGCCGCCGAACTGCTCGACGGTGAGGTCGGGGTGTTGGCGCTGCACCTCGCTCACCGCGTTGAGCACCGGCTGTACCCGCTGGTCGGCGGTCTCGGCGTCGCCGGTGAGGTCGAAGGTGACCAGCGTGGCGCGGCGGTCCTTGCTGACCAGCCCGGCGCCCTCGTCATCCAGCACGGACAGCACGTTGGTCACCGCTCCAGTGCTCTCGACGGCGGCCACGGTGTCGGTGACGGCCGCTCGCACCGCTGCGTCGGCGACTGTGCCGGAACGGGTTTGGACCAATACCTGCTCGGCTGCCGGCTGGTCCGGGAAGTCGCCCCGCTCGTAGATCTGCGCCGCTCGGGCGGTCTCCCCGCTGCCGTCCGCCGGTGTGAACTCCACCCGCTCCTGGGTGGAGCCGATGAGAAACACGCCGATGACGAACGCGAACCAGCCGACGATCGCGATGGTGCGGTGACGCGCGCTCCACCGGCCGACCCGGCCGGCGAAGTTGGTGCGGGTGTCGTGGCGGGACATGAACGGACCTCCGGGCAGGTGGGGAGTGGTGCGGCGTCGACGACACTAGGGATGGCGCGCGGACCGGGCTATCGGGTATCACCCCGGTGCTGCCTCGGGGTCATCCCTGACCTGGGCCCGGGGGCCGGTGCGGCCGGGCATGTCTACGCGCCGGCCGCTGGCGGGGTTGTCGGCATGCGGCGCGTTTGTTTCCGCGTCTGTTGCCGACAACCCCGTCCGCACTGGCGCCGGCGCGGGCTCGCCGGAGACGGGGCGGACCGCTATCGGGACGGTCGCAGGGTGAAGTGGCCACCAGACAGCGGTCGAATCACGCCGAAGTGACGGCGATCGAGCGTGAGCACGTCCCGCGTCCGGTAGGCGTCGGCCAGGATGACGATGGAGGCGTCCGTGAGTCCGATCTCCTGGTCCCAGTAGCGCTCGACGACCTCGTGTGCGGCCAGCAACTCGGCCGCACCGAAGGCCGGCAGGTGGTAGTCGCCGGTCGCCAGCTCGTTCAGCACCCGCAGCTCGGCGTGGACGCCCACTCGGGTGGCCACGAGGTAGCCCAGCTCGGCGACGACGTACGGCGACACCACGAGCGGTCGGTCCGTCCTACTGACGACCCGTGCCACCCGTTCGTGCTCCGGCTCGGCCCGGTTGAACAGGGCCAGCAAGCCGCTGGTGTCGGCGACGATCACCGCTCGCCGAAACCGGCGAGCAGTTCGTCGACGCGACCGGCGATCGGCTCGTCCGACTCGAACAGGCCCGCCTGCGGCCGAGGCCGGCGCACCACCTGCTCGATCGCGGACCGGATGACCTCGGCCTCGGCCACCTCGCGACGACGCGCCTCGCGCTGCACGGCGGCTCGGAGGTCGTCCGGCAGGTAGATCGTCGTCTTGTGCATGCGACGTATGGTACCGCCGCTGGCACTCTCGGGCGCGAGCGCTGTCCGGACCGCACCGCGCCCTGCGGGGTCCACCCGCTTTACTTGCCGACATGACCCGGACGTCGCGCTCCGTCATCCCGTTTGACATCGGCGTCGAGACGACCCGTACCGGCGACCTGTGGATCTTCCGCGGTGGCACGGTGGCCGACCGCGTCATCCAGGCGGCGAGCAATGCCCCGGTCAACCACGTCGCAATGGCGGTGGTGCTCGACGACCTCCCGCCGCTGATGTGGCACGCCGAACTCG
>JBOFJB010000251.1:0-3065 GCA_051650465.1 Dermatophilaceae bacterium
GGGCCCGCGGTCGGCTTCGGCGCCGAGCTGGCGCTGGCTTGCGACCTCCGGATGGCGGCGACGTCGGCTCGGATCGGGTTCGTCGAGATCACCCGCGGCCTGTTCCCGACCAATGGGGTCCTGTGGTTGCTACCCCGGCTCGTCGGGCACGGCAACGCCGTGGATCTCCTGCTCTCCGGCGAGCTCGTCGGCGCCGAGCGAGCCCACGAGATGGGTCTGGTGTCGCGGGTCGCGCTCGATGCGGAGCTCCTCGACGAGGCCGCAGCGCTCGCCCGATCGATCGCCTCCGGCGGGTCGACCACCCTGCGACTGCTCAAGCGGCAGCTGCGACGGGTATGGACCGACGACCTGCCGACGACGATGGCTGCGGAGGTCGACGGCATGCTCGCCTGTCTTGCCGATCCGGACACACGGACCCGGATGCGTGCGTTCGTTTCCGGCTCCGCGGCAGGGCCCACCCGATGAGCGCAGCCGACGGCGTCTCCGCCGGCGCTGCCAGCACGAGCGCGGCCGCCGATATTGTCCTGTCCGTCGACGTGATCGCGCCGGACCTGCCCGTCGTCGACGACTACGTCGTACACCACGCGGCGCGAACTCCCGATGCGCTCGCCGTCGTCGACGGCGAGATCCGGCTGACCTACCGGCAGCTGCTCGAGCGGATGGGCGCCGTGTCCGCGGCCATGCTCGCATCCGGAGTCGGCCATGGCGACCGGGTCGCCCTGCTGGCCCACCCGGGCGCGGCCTTCGTCGAGACCCTGTTGGCCACGATCTCCATCGGAGCCGTCTTCCAGGGGCTCAACCCGAAACACCAGCCCGCCGAGCTGGCTCGGGACCTGGCCGACACGCGACCCGGTCTGGTCCTGACCACTGGAGAGGGCGAGTTGCCCACCGATGTCGCGTCGGTCCAGCTCGGTACGCCCGAGGCGCAGCGATGGCTCGAACGCGGGGCCGGGCTGCCCGCAGCCCAGCTCGTCGCGGCCCGCGACCGGGTCGAACCCGGTGACAGCGCAGTGCTCGTGCACACGTCCGGCTCGACCGGTCGACCGAGAGGAGCATTGCTCCCGCACCGCGGGCTGATCGCCTGCGGGCGCATTCAAGGCACCCACGTGCAGGTCGCGGGACAGCCTCCCGTCGTGATCAACAACCTGCCGGTCGACCATGTCGGCTCGGTCGGTGACATCACCATCGCAGCGCTCATCGCCGGTGGAACCGTAGTCACTCAGTCCCGTTTCGAGCCTGGGCTGGTGCTCGACGCCCTTGCGCGGGAACGGGTCACCGTGTGGGGCGGGGTACCGGCAATGTTCGCCCGGTGCGTCGAGCACCCCGCCTTTCCCGACGCCGACCTGTCCTCCGTGTCGGTGATCGCGACAGGAGGAGGGCCCCTGCCGCTGCCGCTGGCCCGCCGTCTGGCCAGGCGGGTCCAGCGCATCGTGACCATGTACGGCATGACCGAGACGATCGGTCACGTCACGTTCAGTGCGCCCGCGGACCCCCTCGAGACCGTCGCGGCGACCATCGGTCGGCCCGATCCGCGTCACCTGGTCACCGTCGTTCGCGCCGACGGCACACCGTGCGACGTCGGAGAGGTCGGCGAGATCCGGGTCGGTGCGCCGGCGTTGATGAACGGCTACTGGGAACGCCCGGACGACACCGCGGCCGCCTTCGACGATGAGGATCGGCTGCGCACTGGTGATCTGGCCCGCCGGCGCACCGACGGCTGCCTCCAGCTCGTCGGGCGCCTCCAGGAGCGATACAAGTCCGGCGGCTACACCGTGGACCCACGCGAGGTGGAACTTGCCCTTGAAGCCCACCCAGAGGTACGCCTCGCCGTCGTCGTCGCCCGCCCGCACCCCGTCTACGGCGAGACAGGGACCGCGTTCGTGCTCGCCGACCCGGACCGGATCACCCCCACCGCGCTCGACGCTCATCTCCGAGATCGGCTCGCCAACTACAAGATCCCCAAGACGATCCACGTCCGGCCCGAGCTTCCCGTCCTCCCCGTCGGGAAGGTCGACCGGGCCAGACTCCGCCAGGAGGCTCGCGCATGACATCGGTACATCCCGGCCGCCGCGTCGTCGCCCTCGGAGGCGCCGGCGCGATGGGCGCCGTCAGCAGCCGCATGCTGGCCGCGCACCCCGACATCACCGAGCTGGTCGTGACCGATCTCGACGACCGGCGCGCCGCCGCCGTCACCACCGGTCTCGGCGTCGCCGCCACCCCGCTGAGCCTCGACCTCTGCGACCCTGCGGCGCTCCACGCCGCGGTGGCCGGCGCGGATCTCGTCGTCAACACCACCGGCCCCTACGACCGGTTCGGCGCTCTGGCCCTCGACGCAGCTATCGCCGCCGGGGCCGACTACATCGACATCTGCGACGACCCGCGACCGACCTTGGACATGCTCGACCGTGACGCGGCCGCGCGGACCGCCGGGACGACCGCGGTCATCGGCATGGGTGCCAGCCCGGGCGTGACCAACCTGCTCGCTCGAGTCGCCGCCGACCAGCTCGACGACATCGACAGCATCCTGACCGCCTGGCCCGAGGATCCGGTCGCCGACCTCGCCGCCCGCCCCGACGGCTCGCTCGGCGCTGCCACGGTCCACTGGGTCGCTCAGCTGTCTCACCCGGGACCGGTGCTCACCGACGGTGTTCTGCGCGATGTCGCTCCGCTGCAACGCTCTAGCGTCGACTATCCCGACGTCGGGCAGGGTGACGTCTGGACGGTCGGCCACCCTGAAGCGGTCACGCTGCACCACGCCTGGCCCACCCTGCGCGAGTCCCGCAACGCCATGGTCATCACCCCTGTCGTCGCTCGGGAGCTGCAACGATGCGCGGCGGCGGTCCGCGCCGGTGCGACCGTCGAGTCCGCCGCTACCGAGCTGAAACACCGACTCACCTCGCTCGACCCCTCACCTGGCCCGTGCCGACACCCCGCCGTTCTCGTGGTTGTTCGCCCTCGCTCACGGTCGACACCAGGGACGGCCTGCGCGGATCGCCGCGGGGCTGACCGCCTATCCCGTCGGCGGGATGGCCGGCGTGACCGGCATCCCGCTGGGGATCGGCGCG
>JBOFJB010000252.1:0-1836 GCA_051650465.1 Dermatophilaceae bacterium
GCGGTATGCGCCGACCACAGCACACCATCGAAGTAACGCAACAGCGAAGGGTCGTCAGGATCGTCGTACCAACCGGGAGCGGTCGGGGCGTAGGTCATGGAGGCAGAATGTCACGCCCTCCGATGGCGGTGCCGACCAGGCCCGGAGGCTGCGGCTGGGTCGTCGTGCCCAGCCCAGCACCGCGGTGCCACCGCCTGACCACGCACGCCCCACCAGATCAGACCAGTCCTGCGGTCAGCGGCGGCCGACGAACCAGGTGCGCAGCCGGTGGATGCGGTCAGTCACCTGCGCCCCGGTCGCCGCCGCCAGTTCGGGCCCGCCACACGCCCGACGAAGGTCGAGATGGATGGCCGCGTGGCCCGCTCCTGTCTTCGCCGCGTAGGCCGCGACGAGGGTGTTGAGTTCCTTGCGCTGCGCGGCCAGCGCCCGATGCGTGGATACCGGCGAGGCACCGCGGGTCCCACGCTCTGCGTGGGCGGCCGCTGTCGCCGCTCCGCGCGCGGCCCGCCCGCCGGTGAGCTGGCCGGCCCGGGCCTGCCGCGCCTGACGCTCGCGAAGCAACTGCGCGACCTGGTCAGGCTCGAGCAGGCCCGGCAGCCCGAGGTAGTCCTGTTCCTCCGCCGAGCCGACCTCGGCGTGCAGGCCGAACTGTTGGGCGTCGAACAGCACATGGTCGAAGTGGGCGTCGGACTCCAGCGCCTCGAAGGCTGCCTCCTCGGGCCCGAGAGCCGCCTCGACACGATTGGCCTCATGCAGCACCCCCTCCTCGGCGGCCCAGAGCGAGGTCTCGTCATCCGCCCCTGACCGACCGAGAGCGTGGTCGCGCTCGGTCTCCATCGCTGCCGCGTGACCGAGAAGGACGGGCACACTCGGCAGGAAAAGCGAGGCCACCTCACCCCGTCTGCGGGCACGGACGAAGCGACCGACAGCCTGCGCGAAGAACAGCGGCGTCGAGGTCGAGGTCGCGTACACCCCGACGCACAGGCGGGGGATGTCGACGCCCTCGGACACCATCCGCACAGCGACCATCCATCGAGTGCGCCCAGCAGCGAACTCCTCGATGCGCGCACTGGCGCCAGCGTCATCCGAGAGCACCACGGTGGGCTCCTCACCGGTGACGGTTCGGAGGATTCTGGCGTAGGCACGGGCCGCGGTCCGGTCCGAGGCGATGACCAGCGCACCGGCATCCGGCACGTGCTGCCGCACCTCGGTCAGCCGCGTGTCCGCGGCCGCGAGCACGGCGGGCACCCATTCGCCTTTCGGGTCGAGCGCGGTACGCCACGCCTGAGCAGTCTGGTCCTTCGTCAGCGGCTCACCGAGCCTCGCCGCCACCTCGTCGCCGGCTCGGGTACGCCATCGCATCGCTCCGCCGTAGGCGAGGAACAGCACGGGCCGCACCACACCATCGCGGAGCGCAGCGGCATAGCCGTAACTGGAGTCGGACGCTGAGCGCAGGATGCCGTCCGTCTGCATCTCGTAGCGGACGAACGGGATCGGGGTGGTGTCCGACCGGAACGGCGTGCCGGTGAGGGCGAGCCGTCGCGCAGCCGGGGTGAACGCCTCGCGGATGCCGTCCCCCCACGACCGAGCATCGCCGCCGTGATGCACTTCGTCGAGCACGACAAGCGTTGGCTCAGCCTCGGTACGGCGACGATGCAAGCCCGGGTTGGCTGCCACCTGGGCGTAGGTCAGAACCACCCCCTGGTACTCCTCGCTGTGCACTCCCTGGCTGTTGGAGAACGCCGGGTTGAGTTGGATGCCGACCCGCGCTGCGGCATCCGCCCACTGGGTCTTGAGATGCTCGGTCGGCGCAACCACGGTGAGCGCGCGCACGAG
>JBOFJB010000253.1:0-1817 GCA_051650465.1 Dermatophilaceae bacterium
TTGGCCTGGTGTCGCCGGGCCGGGCTGCTCGCGCTCGACCTCGGCGCCGCACACAACCGCCCGGCGGGGTACCTCGGCGTCGACCAGCATCCCGGAGAGAACGTCGACATCGTCGCCACGCTGCCGGCACGGCTCGACCTGCCCGACGGTTCGTGCGGCGTCATCCGAGCGGTCGACTTCCTCGAGCACGTCGCCGACAAGATCGCCCTCGTCAACGAGATCCACCGGCTGCTCGCGCCCGGCGGCCTGCTGCTGTCGATGACGCCGAGCACCGACGGCCGGGGCGCCTACCAGGACCCCACCCACGTGGCGTTCTACAACCAGAACTCGTTCTGGTACTACACCGAGGCGCAGTACGCGAGCTTCGTGCCCGAGCTGACCGCAAGGTTCCAGGCGTCGCGACTGGTGACCACGTTCCCCACCGAGTGGCACGAACGCCACAACATCTCCTACGTCGTCGCGAACCTCGTCGCGCTCAAGGGTGAGATGCCGCGCAACGGCGGGCCCCTGTGGTTCTGAGCCGGATGCCGCTCGCGGCGCCACGCCGAGGGGACGTCGCTGCGGTGCGGACGACACCGACGTGCCTCGGAGATGGCCGCCGAGCGCTGTCGACCGGTCAGCCGGCGGCTGCGGCGGTGAAGTGAGTGGCGACGGCGGCACATGCCTTACGCAGCTCGTCGGGGGTCTCGACCTCGAACGGAGCACCGACCTGGGCGAGCACCATGACCGGCCACTCGAGGGAGTCGACGTTCATCTCGAGGAGACACGCGTCGTCCCCACGGGCGACCACCTCGCCGTAGGTCCAGACGGTGGACCGCACCCGATCGGCCGGTGCCTCGACCCGCACCCGGACCGAAAAGCGCTGCGGGATGCGGCGGAAGCCGGCGCGCACGAAGGCGACGGCGTCGTCATCCGGTAGCGCGCGGGGGCGGAACCGCTGCCCGGTGAGGGTGGGAGCGCTGACCCGGTCGACGCGGAACGAGCGCCAGTCCTGCCGGTCGCGGTCCCAGGCGACGAGGTACCAGCGGCGACCCAGTGACACCAGCCGGTGCGGCTCGACCCGTCGATGGGTCACGTCGGCTTCGCGTGCCGAGTACGCGAAGCCGAGCAGCTCGTCGTCTCGGCAGGCCTGGGCGAGTGTGGTGAGCACCGCGGCGTCGACCGACGGACCCGACGCCCACGGCCCGGGCGAGTCGGTCTGGGAGGAGAGCGCGTCTATCCGACGACGCAGCCGTGGCGGCATCAGCGCGATCACCTTGGTGAGTGCCTGCACCGCGGTCTCCTCGAGCCCTCCGACCGAACCCGCTGCGGCCGAACGCAACCCGGCCGCGATGGCGACGGCCTCGTCATCCTCGAGAAGCAGGGGCGGCAGCTGGCCTCCCGCTCGCAGCTGGTAGCCGCCGGCGACCCCGCGCGAGGCGTCGACGACGTAGCCGAGGTCGCGCAGTCGCTCGATGTCGCGCCGCAGCGTGCGCCCGCTCACCTCGAGCCGGGTGGCGAGCTCGTCACCCGGCCAGTACCGGTGGGTCTGTAGTAGCGAGAGCAGGCTCAGCATTCGCGCACTCGTGGACATGTTCTCGAGAGTAGCGACGATTGCGGACAGAAACTGGCCTGAGTAGTCCCTAGCGTCGCCGACATGGACTCCACACCACGCGCAACAACCTCAGGAACCCATCGAAACGGCCCGGTCATCGCGACGCAGGCGCTGACCCGCACCTTCACCCGGGGCAAGCAGACCGTGGAGGCGGTCCGCGGCCTCGACCTCGAGGTGCGCGACGGCGAGCTCGTCGCGTTCCTCGGCCCCAACGGCGCCGGCA
>JBOFJB010000254.1:0-4333 GCA_051650465.1 Dermatophilaceae bacterium
ATGGCGACAAGGACATCCGCTGCCCGAACGCCCGCTCCTGCCCGAGCCAGTTGCGCGAGCGGCTCTTCTCGCTCGCCTCCCGCGGCGCGTTCGACATCGAGGCGCTCGGCTGGGAGGCCGCGATCGCGCTGGTCGACCCTGAGCACCATCGGCCCGCGGATGCCGTTGAGCCCGAGCAGGTTCCGGTGCTCCGCAACGAGGGCGGGCTGTTCGCCCTGGAGCCGGGCGACCTCGCCGGCGTTGAGGTGTGGCGGCAGCGCAAGGTCAAGGGTGAGCCCGGGCCGTGGGCCCGGGAACTGTTCTTTCACACCAAGCCGACGGCGAAGAAGCCCAGCGTCCCGCGCGCGAACACCGAGCGGATGTTCGAGCAGATCGGGCAGGCGAAGACCCGCCCGCTGTGGCGGGTCCTGGTCGCGCTCTCCATCCGGCACGTCGGGCCGACTGCGGCCCGTGCCATCGCCCAGCGCTTCGGGTCCATGGATGCCGTCCGCGCGGCATCCGTCGAGGATCTCGCGGGCACCGAGGGGGTCGGCCCGGTGATCGCCGAAGCAGTCCGGGACTGGTTCGACCGGCCGGGCAACGAGTGGCACGGCGCGATCGTCGAGGCATGGGCGGCATCTGGGGTGCGGATGGTCGACGAGCGGGACGAGAGTGTCGAGCAGACCCTCGCCGGGATGACGGTGGTCGTCACCGGCTCGCTCCAGGGTTTCTCCCGCGACGAGGCCAAGGAGGCCATCCTCGCGCGCGGGGGCAAGGCGTCGGGCTCGGTGAGCAAGAAGACCGACTACGTCGTCGCCGGCGAGAACGCCGGCGCCAAGGAGGTCAAAGCGCGCGAACTCGGCCTGTCGATCCTTGACGAGGCCGGCTTCCACCGACTGCTCGAGACCGGCGGGTCCGGCTGACTGGCGGTGCCGGCACGGTCGTCCGGGCGGCGTGCACGTGCCTCATGCGCGGCCGGGTCAGCGGCTCTGCAACGCGTCGAGCGCCACTGCCATCGCGGCCGCGACCCGGAAGTCGAGGCGGGTGTCGGGCACCGTCACGTCGTAGCGGTCTCGGATCGCCTTGCGGCGTTCACTGGTCAACACGGGTGTACCGGTGGTCGTGTCGACGAAGTCGAAGTGGAACACGAACGGCACCCAGATGTCGCCGAGATACGGGATGAGGTTCCACACCCGGCGCAGGACTGCGACCACCGGCCGACGTTCCTGACCGCGAGCCTGCACCCCGGCCCCACCCAGGCTCCAGGTCGAGCGGAGCAGGCTGGCCCCGAACTCCTTACGGAACCACCCGATCGGGGTGCCGTACTCGTCGAACACGTCGTGCTCCGCGCTGACGTCGAGGACCTGTCGGGCCTTGAACGAGAACAGAACTCGTTGCTTGGACTCGTCGGCGAAGAACCGGACTTCCTCCTTCAACTTCATCCGCTTCTGCTCGGCGAAGGCGAGCAGGGGCCCTTGGGTGCCGTCGGCGTTGGCGGAATAGACCTGGTAACGGTTGACCATGACGGTGATCTTCTGCCGCACCTGAAAGTGCGGTATGTACATCGCTGCCGGAGAGGGGTGGTAGTCGCTCACGGCGCCCAGTCTCCCAGGCGGGGGTCTAGGTCATCGGGGTCCTCGCACCGAGCCGGCCACTCAGTTCCGGGTCCGCAGCGCCCGGGGAGCGTGCAGGTCGAGCACGACGGCCGTCACTCTGGTGACGAACACGACCGCGACGGCAGCCCAGACGGTGAGCGTGGAGAGTGCGCCGAGGCGGTCGACGAGCACGACCAGGCCCGCGCCGGCGAGGGCCGGCACCGCATAGAGTTCGCGCTGCAGCACCTCGGGTACCTGCCCGGCCAGCAGGTCGCGCAGCAGCCCGCCGCCGACGCCGGTGATACCGCCGATGAGGGTGGCAGCCAGCGGTCCGGCGTCGGCGGTGAGGGCGACCAGTGCCCCGCTCACCGCGAACACGGCGAGCCCTGCGGCGTCGAGCAACCGGACCGCAGCGGAGGCACGGCGCCATCGAGAATCGGGATGGCGCGCGGCGAGGTGCTGCCAGCGGCCGTGGAGGAGGAACACCAGGACGCCGGCGACGACCGCCGAGGCGAGCAGGCGCCAGTCGCTCACCGCCACGGGTGGGGTGATGCCGAGGAAGAGGTCCCGGATGATGCCGCCGCCGAGACCGGCGACCCAGGACAGGACGAGGATGCCGAAGAGGTCGAGGCCGCGACGCACGGCGACGAGTGCGCCGGACAGCGCGAAGACGAACACCCCGACGACATCCAGGAGCGTCGGTAGCGAGGCGGCAACCGAGATCACCGCGCGATTCTCCCTCGGGAGGTTCATCGTCGTGATGCGAGTCGGGCCGAGGGGGCCGCGTGCGCGTCGAGCCGACGGCAGGCCGGGTCGAGCGACGGGTCGAGTCCGGGGTCGGACGGGCCAGGTCGGACGGGTCGAGCCCGGGGGTCGGACGGCCGGGGTCGGACGGGTCGAGCCCGGGGGTCGGACGGCCGGGGTCGGACGGCCGAGTGGCGGGTCGAGGGGCCCCGGGTGCCGGCTCGGAACGGCCGGGTGCAGCGCCCTAGACTGCCGGCCATGGCCGACCTCAGCCGTGACGATGTCGCGCACCTCGCCGGGCTCGCCCGTATCGACCTCGACGGCTCCGAACTCGACCGCATGGTCGGCGAGTTGGGCGTCATCCTCGCTAGCGTCGCGACGGTGCAACAGGCCCCGATCGCCGATGTCGAGCCGATGAGTCACCCGATGCCGCTGGTCAACGTCACCCGCCCCGATGTCGTCCGGCCGTCGCTTGCGCCCGGAGATGCGCTGGGCGCGGCGCCCGAGGCCGAGCAGCAACGCTTCAGTGTTCCTCGCATCCTTGATGACGACTAGCGGCCGGCGCGCACCGAGACGCCCGCTGCCGGGTCCACCGCAGCCCGGTCCCGGGGCCGATGTCGCCGCACCCTGTCGTCCTGTCCAGAAAGTCGTGATGTGACCACCGACCTCACCCGGCGCACCGCCGCGGACCTCGCCGAGATGCTGCATCGCGGTGACGTGTCCGCGCGCGAGGTGGCGCAGGCGCACCTCGACCGCACCGCCGCCGTGGACGCCGCCGTGCACGGCTACCTCCACGTCGACGACAGTGGCGTGCTGGCCGCGGCCGACGACGTCGATCAGCGCCGCGCCGCGGGGGAGCCGCTGCATGCCCTCGCCGGCGTGCCGGTCGCGGTCAAGGACGTGATGGTGACCCGCGGCCTGCCGACCACCTGCGGCTCGCGTGTCCTGCAGGGCTGGGTCCCGCCGTACGACGCGACGCTCGTCACCCGGCTGCGCGAGGCGCGGATGCCGATCCTCGGCAAGACCAACATGGACGAGTTCGCAATGGGCTCCTCGACGGAGCACAGCGCCTACGGACCGAGCCGCAACCCCTGGGATCTGGGCCGCATCCCCGGCGGCTCCGGCGGCGGGTCGTCATCCGTGGTGGCGTCGTTCCAGGCTCCGCTCGCGATCGGCACCGACACCGGCGGTTCGATCCGCCAGCCGGCTGCGGTCACCGGCACGGTCGGCGCCAAGCCCACCTACGGCGGGGTGTCCCGGTACGGGCTCGTCGCGCTCGCCAGCTCGCTCGACCAGGCCGGGCCGTGTAGCCGCACCGTTCTGGATGCCGCATTGCTGCACGAGGTCATCGGCGGGCACGACCCGATGGATTCGACGTCGATCGCCGCGCCGGTACCACCCGTGGTCGATGCCGCCCGCCGCGCCGACGTGTCGGGGATGCGCATCGGCATCGTCCGCGAGCTCACCGGCGAGGGCTTCCAGGCCGGGGTGCAGCAGCGCTTCGACGAGGCCGTGCAGCACCTGCTCGACGCCGGCGCGGAAGTCGTCGAGGTGTCCTGCTCGAGTTTCACCTACGCGCTCGCCGCGTACTACCTCATCCTCCCGAGCGAGGCGTCGAGCAACCTCGCCAAGTTCGACGCGATGCGCTACGGCCTGCGGGTGGCTCCGGACGGGATCACCGACCCGAGCGCCGAGCAGGTGATGGCTGCCACCCGCGACGCCGGCTTCGGCGACGAGGTCAAGCGCCGCATCATCCTCGGCACCTACGCGCTCTCCAGCGGCTACTACGACGCGTACTACGGCTCGGCGCAGAAGGTCCGCCGGCTGATCGCGAACGACTTCGCGGCAGCATTCGAGCGCGCCGACGTGCTCGTCAGCCCGACGGCGCCGACGACGGCGTTCCGCCTCGGCGACAAACTCGACGACCCGATGGCCATGTACCGGAACGACATTGCCACGATCCCGGCCAACCTCGCCGGCATCCCCGGGATGTCGGTGCCGAGCGGGCTCGCGCC
>JBOFJB010000255.1:0-8871 GCA_051650465.1 Dermatophilaceae bacterium
CACGGACCGCGGGTTGCCCTTTCATCCGCGCCTCACCGGGGTGGCGAGAGCAACCTTCGCGATGTGCGACCAACTGAAGTCGATCAGTCGGCAGCGGCTGCAGCGGCGTCACCGAGGTCGCCTTCTCGACGACGACGTCAACACCATCCGCTTCGTGTTGCGCCGGATGGTTGATGTCGGGCATTGAGGAGTTCCTCGCGCGCTGCGTGCGTGATGTCGTGAGACCCTGACGTGTGACCAGGCTGGACGAGACCGGTGGGTCGGGCGGCCCGGGCCACCTGGCTCCGCCGGGCGCGGAGACGCTGCTGGCGAGGATCCGCGACTCCGTGATCGGCGAGGACCACGTCATGACGACGCCGTATGGGCCGCGCCGGGTGACCTACGCGGATTACACGGCATCCGGACGGGCGTTGTCGTTCATCGAAGACTTCATCCGTGACGAAGTATTGCCGTCTTACGCCAACACGCACACCGAGTCCAGTGGGACAGGTCTGCAGACGACCCGGTTGCGCGAGGGGGCGCGCGGCATCATCCGGGAGGCAGTCCACGGTGACGACTCGACGGTCGTGCTGTTCGCCGGGTCGGGGTGCACCGGAGCGATCGATCGGATGGTGGGGGTGCTCGGGCTGCGGCTGCCGTCGGCGGCGGACGACCGGTGGCACCTCTCACGGCACGTGCCGGATGACGAGCGGCCGGTGGTCTTCATCGGGCCGTATGAGCACCATTCGAACGAGATCCCCTGGCGGGAGTCCCTCGCCGATGTGGTCACCATCCGCGAGGACGCCGACGGCGGAGTGTGTACCGCCGACTTGGCGGCTCGGCTCGCCGAGTACCAGCAACGGCCGCTGCTCATCGGGTCGTTCAGCGCGGCGTCGAACGTCACCGGCATCGTCTCGGACACGCATGGCATCTCGGCACTGCTGCACGAGCACGGCGCGCTGGCGTTCTGGGACTTCGCCGCTGCTGGGCCGTACGTGGATATCGAGATGACCGCGCCGGCCGGAGCAAACCCGTTGTCCTACAAGGATGCCGTCTTCCTGTCGCCGCACAAGTTCATCGGCGGGCCGGCCACGCCGGGAGTTCTGGTGGCGCGCCGCGAGTTGTTCGCCAACCGGGTTCCGGTGGTGCCGGGCGGCGGCACGGTGGCGTACGTCAACCCGGAGGAGCACGCCTACCTCGCCGATGTCGAGCACCGCGAGGAGGGTGGCACGCCGGCGATCATCGAGTCGATCCGGGCCGGCCTGGTGTTCCAGCTCAAGGAAGCAGTCGGGGTCGACACCATCCGAGCGCGGGAGGAGCACTTTCTCTCCCGGGCGGTGGCGACCTGGCGCGCCGAGCCGGCCTTGGAGATCCTCGGCAACCTCGACGCGCCGCGCCTGTCGATCGTGTCGTTCGTCGTGCGTGCGCCGTCAGGGCGGTACGTGCATCACAACTTCGTCGTGTCGGTGCTCAACGACCTGTTCGGCATCCAGGCGCGGGGCGGGTGTTCGTGTGCCGGGCCGTACGGGCACCGGCTGCTGGGGATCGACCTCGAGCGGTCCCATGAGTTCGAACGCGAGATCACCAGCGGGTGCGAGGGCATCAAGCCGGGCTGGGTCCGAGTGAGTTTCAACTACTTCATCAGCGACACGGTGGCCGACTACATCGTGGATGCCGTGCGCTTGGTCGCGCGCGACGGCTGGCGGCTGCTCGGCGATTACCTTTTCGACCCGCTCACCGGGCTCTGGCGGCACCGGCGCGGGGTCGTTGAGCCGCCACTGCGCCTGGCCGACATCGCCTACGGCGACGACGGTTCAGTGCGAATACCGCGCGCGGACAACGTCGGTGGTGAGGGCCTGCTCGCTGAGCACCTCCGCGAGGGCGCCGGCATCCTCGCGTCCGCTGCGCCGCCAGACCTCACCGAAGCGGCCGCGCTGTCCGCGGAGTTCGAGCACCTGCGCTGGTTCGACCTCCCCGCCGGAGCGGTCGCTCTGGAGCAGCGCTGACGATCGGTCGTTCAGACCCGGATGACGCGAAGAGCGTTGTGAGCCTTGGCGATCTCCCCGAAGTCAGCATCCTGGGTGATGACGGGCACGCCGTGGACCACCGCGGTGGCGGCGATGAGTGCGTCGGTCAACCGGACGGTTCGTTGGATACCCGCCTCCTGGCACGAATGCACCAGTCGTGCCCATTCACTCATCACCGACTCGGTGACCGGCAGTGGGTCGGCCTGCCGGGCTCGGGCCAGGGTTCGCGCGCGCCGGGCGCGTTCCATCGGCTCGCGGGCAGCGCGGACACCGAGTTCGAGTTCTCCGAGGGTCACCACCGAGAGCGCAGTCCGTTCGGGGAGTGGCCCGAGCGCCCGACCGGTCTCCTGGGCGATGAATATCGACGTGTCGAGGAGGCCTTCGCTCACAGGTCGGCCACGGTCTGACCGGCGAGCTCGTCGAGATCTCGACGCAGGCCAGGATCGGCGGCGTCATCCACGAGTTGTCGCCGCAGTTCCGGTCCGGACAGCCAGCGGCGCCGCACGGCGTGCGGGACGATGTCGGCGACCGGTTCACCGTGCACCGTCAGGGTGACCTGCTCGCCGGCGCGCACGGCGTCGACCACGCGAGCGGTCTCGTTCCTCAGTTCGCGTACCCCGATCTCCATGTGCGACAGCGTAGCATTTTTGCTACGGACGGCCGTTAGTGATGCGGCGGGGCGAGGTCGACCACCGCGGTCACGGCATCGACGGGGAGTGGGCCGTAGAGATGGGGGAACAACTCTGCGGATGCCGGCTCGCCCGCTTCCCAGCGCACGTCGGCGTCGACCCGTTCGTGGTCGACCGTCAGCAGCACGAGGTCACCGGGGTGGTCGGCGTAGAACCGGCGCCGCACTCCCGGCCACTGGGCAGCCGTCGACAGATGGATGAAGCCGACCTCATCGAGGGTGCGCCCGCGAGTGGAGTGCCGGTACTCGCCGAGGCGGCGGGCGTCATCCCACTGCTCCGGCTCGGCGAGGTGGAAGAGTGGCTCGATCATCGGGGCAGCATCGCACTCGCTGAGCCATCCCGGACCACGTCGTGCCGGGCCGAGTCGATGATGGCCGTCCGAGGCCCGCTGCTCCTCGGGCGGCGCCGTTCGCGATCGTCGGCCTGGCCCAGGGCGTCGTGTTAACGGTGATGTTCACGGTGTCGACCTCGAGGACTGTTGACCCGGTCTCGCGACAGCCTCAACAGGCCGCTCGGGTCAGGCTGCGGACCAACTCGACCAAGGTGCGGCGCTGCCGGTCGGGGTCGTCAGCGGCGACGAGCAGACGTGCGATCTGCGGCATCGTCGACCAGAAGGAGCTCAGCGCGAGGATCGCGTACACCAGTTGGTCGGCATCGAGGTCGTCGGCCACGATGCCGTCCTTCTGGGCTCGGGCGACGGTCGAGATCTTGTCGGCGTAGTAGTCGGCCCGAGCCGACTCGCTCGCCACATCGGTGCCGTAGCCGAGACTCTCCCAGGCCAGGAGCCGGACCAGGGCGGGGTTAGCGCGCTGGTAGTCGAAGATCCTGCCGGCATACTCCCCGAGGTCGGTCGCGTGCTCGACGGTCAACGGGACGGCGTCGACGGCCTTCCCGAGCTCGCTGGCCAGGACCGCCAGGAACAGGCCTTCCTTGTTGCCGAAGTACTGGTAGATGCGCTCCTTGTTCACCGTGGCACGCTCCGCCACGCGCGCGACCCGGGCACCGTGCGGGCCGTGCTCGCTGAACTCCAGCACCGCCGCCTCGAGCAGCAGGCGCCGGGTGCGCGCAGTATCCCAAGCCACGTGCAGACGGTACTCCGGACGACAACCGGCCGGTTGGGATCTCGGCGTGTCGTATGGCAAACTCCCAACCGTAGGGTTGGAGTCGTGCAGCAACGCGTATCGACGATCCGAGGGGATGGCGCTCATGTCCGGCACCCAGGTACCAGCGGCTACGCGGCACAGGACTTCCGGATGGAGACCGAGCGCATTCCGGCCGTCTTGAGCTGATCGCACGCGCACCTCGCTGAGTTGACCGCCATCCCAACCTGCTCGTGACCCTCACGGAGGAGACCTCATGCCCGACCTGCCGAAGATCGCCATCGCCTACTACTCCGGTTTCGGGCACACCGAGGTGCTCGCCGACGCCGTTCTCAGCGGAGCGGTGGATGCCGGTGCCGACGTCACCCGGATCAGCGTGGACGGCCGAACACCTGGGTGCGGAGGTCGCCCGGCACGCGACCGTCATCCTCGCGGGGCGTGCGGCCCTCGCCGCCGCCGACCACTGATCGGTTCTCTCTGCGCGGCCCGCGTGGCCACGCACTGCCAACCCCGCATGTCATCGACCAAGGAGAAACAGCATGAGCGACACCGCTACCACCTCACCCAGCCAGCAGTCCACCGACGGGATCGTCGACGGATTCTTCGCGGCTTTCGGCTCCGGCGACCAGCAGGCGATCCTCGACCTGTTCGCCGATACCGTGGACTTCCGGGTCGAGGGGGCGCCCGAGGTCCCGTGGACCGGCGTCCGCGGCAGCCGCGAGGAGTTGGCCGAGTTCTTCGGGAGTTTCGGTGAGGTGCTCGGAGCGCCCGAGTCCTTCGAGATCACCGGCCGGGTCACCCAGGGGAGCGACGCCGTGGTGTTCGCCGAGTGCGTGTTCCCCGTGCTGGCGACGGGCAAGAAGTTCGCCAACCGCTATGCCTTGCGCTTCTCGGTCGACGACGGCCGGATCGTCCGGTACCACATGTATGAAGACAGCTACGCCATCCAGCAGGCGTTCATCAGTGACTGATGCGGAATTGACCGCTGCCGCAGATTCCGACCGCTCAACGTCGTTCGGGCATTGTCTTGTTGCCCGAACGACCTGGATCGATCGGGGCGCCGCTCAGCCCGATCGACGCCGGAGACACCATGCTCTTCATGTACCTCGCCCGGCCCGAGTCCGCCGATGTCATCGCCAGCCTGAAGTAGAGACGAGGCCCGACCGAATGAGCCACGAGCGATGGGTCCGTCCGGCGATCCCGCGCAGCATCCGGGTCGGCGAGGTGACCATCCGCTACGTACCCGACGGGTTCGTCGCGCTCGAGCCACATGCCTGGTATCAGTCCGCCACGCTCCCACGGTCTTCCCAGTGTCCGCGCCGGGCTACCTCGTCGCCTCGGTCGGCTCCGTCGTCGTCGAGGAGCCGACGGCCACCGTCCTCGTCGACGTCGGGCTGGGGCCCGGTGCAGGTGCCGGCGGATCACACCCACCCGTCGCTCGGGGCGATGCGCGGTGGGCGGCTCCACGAGTTCGCCGATGCTCTCGCGAACCGGCCGGAGCCCCGCGTCATCCGACCGATAGGTTGCGAGGATGACGAGCGTCCCCGCCTCTCGCCCGTCGTCGGTGTCGCGGGTCCGGCCGGCCGCGCGCCGCGACCTTCCCGTCATCCTGCGGCTGGTTCGTGAACTGGCCGAGTACGAGCGCGCGGCGCACGAGGTGAGGGCGACCGAGGAGCAGTTCGCGGCTGCGCTGTTCCCGGCGTCCGGGGCGCCCACCACGCATGCCCATGTCGCGGAGGTGAGCGGCGAGGTGGTCGGGATGGCGCTGTGGTTCCCCTCGTTCTCGACCTGGACCGGGACGAATGGCATCTGGCTCGAGGATCTGTACGTCTCACCCGCACAGCGGGGTTCGGGCCTCGGGCAGGAGCTGTTGCGCGCCCTGGCCGCGGTGTGCGTGGAGCGCGGCTGGGAACGGCTGGAGTGGTGGGTGCTCGACTGGAACGCGCCGAGCATCGCCTTCTACCGGTCGCTGGGCGCTGAGTCGCAGGACGAGTGGACCCGGTTTCGACTCTCCGGGCCGGCGCTGGAGTTGCTTGGCGGCGGCTGAGTGGGCCTGAGGTGCGGTGCTTGCCCCGGGCCGGCCGGCCGCGACGCGGGCTCTGTGATGCGCGACGGCGCTAAGATCGGCCCCGGCCGAGCCAGCCTGCATCGCAGGCGGATTCGTCGAGCGCGTTCATAGTACGCGAACGTATGTTCGAGTGCTACGGAGTATGGACAGGGCGCAGCTGAGCGGCGAGGTTGCCGAGCTGCGGTCGCGGTGTGTAACGGTCGGGCAGGGCTTGGTGAAGTGCGGTCGGGGCCTGGAGGCGGCGGAGCTGTTCGAGTTGGTGGGTGAGTTGCAGGGGGTGGTGAACGCGGCTCGGGTCCCACGCTCTGCGTGGGCAGGGGCGCAGGCGGTGGCGGCGGGCTGGGGTGCGCGGGTGGAGGAGCGTCCCGGTCCTGACGGTCTGGTGAGCCACCGGGTGCACCCGGTCGGGTTCACCGACGCGATGTCCGGTGGTGAGGTCGCGTGTGCTGCCGGGGTGAGTGAAGCGGTGGGCTGGCGAAAGGTGCGGCTCGGTGCCGAGCTCGGGGAGCGGTTCCCTCGGGTGCGTGACCTGCTGGTGGCCGGTGAACTGTCGGCGGTGGCCGCGCACCGGGTGCTGAACGGGTGTGACGGGTTGGACGTCCAGGCGTGCCGCGAGGTCGATGAGCGGCTCGCGCCGCGGCTCGCCGGCGTGGATCCGGGCGCGCTGGCTCGGTTGGTTCGTCAGGTCGCGGCCCGGGTGGCGGCCGACCAGGTAGCGGCGCGGGTCGCTGCCAAGCGGCGCACGCGGTGTGGAGGTCTCGGCCGGCGAGGATGGGCTCACCTCGTGGTGGGCGCTGCTGCCCACGGCGACCGCAGCGGCGGCCTGGTCCGCGGTCGACCAGCTGGCCGCCGACTACCGCGCCCAGGACGACACGCTCACGGTGGGGGAGTCCCGCGCGGACGCGTTCGGTGACCTGGTGCTGCGCAACGTCACCGTGACTGCGAAGGTCACCCTCGGGATACCCGTCGTCGTCGCCGAGCCGATCCCGGGGTCGTCCTCTCGTCGCGCTGACCGGCCCATCACGTCACCTCCCGCAGCCGGGCGAGAGGCGGCGGTCGCCGTGGTGCGTTCAGGGCCTGGCATCGGGGCGGATGACGCGCAGGCGCGGCCGACAACGGGCAGTACACGGCAGCGGCTCAGCCTGCCGCTGGTCCGCACAACCTCGCCGGGCTGTGCCGCCGACATCACCGGATGAAGCAGCGCGGCCGGTGGCGCTACCGCCTCCACCCGACGGCACCGTCAATTGGGTCTCCGACACCGGGAAGCGACGCGTCACCGAACCGTTCCACCGCGCCATCCCGCCACCTGTACCGGCAGCGGAGCCGGTACCGAAGGCCGCTACCGATGCGCCGGACGAGCCGCCACCCTTCTGAGGCCGGCGTGCCGGCTCACGGCTCGGGCACGTTCTTCCCGAGCTCGCGCAGCCATGCCGTGGCGAGCGCGTCCGACGGCATCCGCCAGTCGCCGCGCGGCGAAAGTGATCCTCCCGCAACGACTTTCGGGCCGTTGGGTATCGCCGACCGTTTGAACTGGTTGGCGAAGAACCGCCGGATGAAGACCGTCATCCACGAGCGGATCGCCGGCAGGTCGTACGCCGGCCTGGAGCCCTCGGGGAACCCGGGCGGCCAGGCGCCGCGGGCGGCATCCGACCAGGCGTGCTCGGCGAGGAAGGCGATCTTGCTCGGGCGGTAGCCGTACCGCAGCACGTGAAACAGCGTGAAGTCGTGCAGCGCGTACGGCCCGATGGTGCCTTCAGTGGACTGGATTGACTCGCCCTCGCGGGCCGGCACCAACTCGGGGCTGACCACCTGGTCGAGGATGGCGAGTAGGGTCTCGTTCACCGGCGACTCGAACTGGCCGGACGCGACGACCCAGCGAATCAGGTGCTGCATCAACGTCTTCGGCACGCCGGCGTTGACGCCGTAGTGCGACATCTGGTCACCGACGCCGTAGGTGCACCACCCCAGGGCCAGCTCGGAGAGGTCGCCGGTACCGAGCACGATGCCGCCGCGCTGGTTCGCCGCCCGGAACAGGATGTCGGTGCGCAGACCGGCCTGCACGTTCTCGAAGGTGACGTCGTAGACCTCCTCGCCTCGCCCGAACGGGTGCCCGAGGTCGCTGAGCATCTGCCGCGCCAAGGGCCGGATGTCGAGTTCCTCCGCCGTGACGCCGAGCGAGTCCATGAGATGTAGCGCGTTCACCTTGGTTGTCTCGCTCGTGGCGAACCCCGGCATGGTGAACCCGAGGACGTGCGTCCGCGGGAGCCCGAGCCGGTCGCACGCCGCCGCTGCGACGATCAAGGCGTGGGTGGAGTCGAGGCCGCCGGAGACCCCAATCACGATGTGCGGCAACCGGTCCGGGTCGCCACCGGCGATCGCCCGCATCCGCTGCTCCAATGCGCTGACCTGGATGGTGTACGCCTCGTAGCAGTCCTGGGCGAGCTGCGCCGCGTCATCCGGCACGAACGGGAACCGGTCGACCACGCGGCGCAGGCCCAGATCGCCACTCGGCGGGCGCAGCGTGAACGGCACGGCCCGGAAGCCGGCGTCGTCCGCGGTGTAGGCGCGCGCGTTGTCGTCGAAACTGCCGACCCGCTGCCGTTCCTGGCGGAGCCGGTCGAGGTCGATGTCGGCGACGGTGCGCACGGGCCCACCGTCGAACCGGGGCCCCTCGGCGAGCAGGTCGCCCACCTCATAGACCATCGTCATCCCGTCCCAGGACAGGTCGGTCGACGACTCGCCCGCGCTCGCCGCGGCGTAGAGGTACGCCGCGGTGCACCGGGCGCTCGCTGAGCGGGCGAGCAGGTGGCGATCCCGGGCGCGGCCGACCGTGATGGGTGACGCCGACAGGTTGACCAGCACGGTCGCGCCGGCCATCGCGGCCTCGGCACTGGGCGGTACCGGCACCCACATGTCCTCGCACACCTCGGCGTGCACGGCGAGGTCCGGGAGGTCGTCGGCGGTGAACACCAGGTCGGGGCCGAACGGGATCTCACCGTCGATGTCGG
>JBOFJB010000256.1:0-1508 GCA_051650465.1 Dermatophilaceae bacterium
GCCGGCCTGCGGGTCGTCCTTCCCCCGCCCGGCCTGCTTCTGCCGGTAGGACATCCGGCGCATCCGGGCGTTCATGTTGCGCATGAGGAACCACAGCGCGACGGCGAGCGCGAAGAACGCGAGGAACGACACGACGCCGGGGCCGCCCTCGGTAGCTGCGGCGGCGGTCACGGCTCACGCTCCTTCCGGGCGTCGAGCACGATCGCGAGCGCCCCGGGCACGGCGAGGGCGTCGGCACCGTCGGTGTCCTCGGGGAGCCCGGCGAAGAGATCGTCCTCTCCGTCGACCACGGGGACGTACGACACCGCGGCCTCGAAGTCCTCGGTGGGCCAGATGCGCGCCTGCAGCTCGCGCGGCACACGGAACCACATGCCGTCGGGGTCGACCTGGGTGGCGTGGGCGAGCAGGGCGGCGTCGCGACGGTCGAACCACTCCGCGCATTCCACCCGGGTGGTGACCACCCGGTCGGGGCGGTTCCAGCGCTCGAGCCACTCGCCGTACGGACTCTCCTCGCCGAGCTCGAGAAGGGCCCCGTGGAACGCCTCGATGCGGGCCTTGGACATCGTCTGGTTGTAGTAGAGCTTGAGCGGCTGCCACGGGGCCCCGGCGTGCGGGAAGGCGTCGGCGTCGCCGGCCGCGTCGAACGCGGCCACGCTGACGTCGTGGCACATCACGTGGTCGGGATGCGGGTAGCCGCCGTTCTCGTCGTACGTGGTGACGACGTGCGGGCGGAACCGGCGGATCTCGCGCACCAGCGCCTCGGTGGTCACCTCGAGCGGCTCGAGGGCGAAGCACCCGTCGGGAAGCGGCGGCAGCGGGTCGCCTTCGGGAAGACCGGAGTCGACGAAGCCCAGCCAGGTGTGCTGCACGCCCAGGACCTCGCGGGCCCGGGCCATCTCGTCGCGGCGCACCTGGGCCAGGTCGCGCGTGATGTGCGGGTCGTCCTGGAGCCGCGGGTTGAGCACGTCGCCCCGCTCTCCCCCCGTACACGACACGACGAGCACGTCGTGCCCGGCGTCGACGTACCTGGCCATCGCCGCAGCACCCTTGCTGGACTCGTCGTCGGGATGTGCGTGGACGCACATCAGGCGGAGTCGCTCGGTCACGTGTGGACCCTTCCGTCCCGGGGGCTCGGGCGCATCCGAAGAGAATGAACGCTCTATCCTCTCACCACCACGGGCCGCCCTCTCGCGCCCGGTACCCAGACGATCCGAGGTGCTCGTGCCCCTGTACCGACCCGCACCCGGTACCGGCCGGTGGTGGGCCCTCGGAGCGTTCGGGACGGCGCTCGTGCTCGGTTTCGCCGTCTGGTGGGCGGCGGCATCCACGGTCGGCGGGGTGCGGCCCACCGTCACCGGGTACGACGTCGAGTCCGACGCGTCCGTCGTGGTGGAGTACGACCTCGCGCGTCCCGAGGGTGTGGCGGTGGTGTGCCGCATCAGTGCGCTGGACGGCGGGCGGGGACGCGTCGGCACCGTCGAGGATGCCGTACCGGCCGCCGGTCCCGC
>JBOFJB010000257.1:0-6792 GCA_051650465.1 Dermatophilaceae bacterium
AGCCCCAGGTGATCCTCATGGACGAGCCCTGCTCCGCGCTCGATCCCATCTCGACCCTGGCCATCGAGGACCTCATCAATGAACTCAAGGACGACTACACCGTGGTCATCGTCACCCACAACATGCAGCAGGCCGCCCGAGTGTCGGACCGCACCGGCTTCTTCAACCTCGAGGCCACCGGGATGCCGGGTGAACTCGTCGAGATGGACACCACCCAGAAGATCTTCAGCAACCCGAGCGTCAAGGCCACCGAGGACTACATCTCCGGCCGCTTCGGCTAGCCCCATCCAGGCGGATGACGCGCGCCGGACGGGCCGATCACCCGCGCTGGACCTCACGGTCAAACGCGGAATGCGACGGTCCAGCATGTGGTCGAGCGCTGCCATGGGTGGTCGCCGCCTTGGATGGTGGCCCCCTCGCTGGGCCGCAGAGGCCGTCTCACAATGTGAACGGAGACCGGGCTGGACCGCACCGGATGGCGCGCTGACGATGGGCCGGAGATACGGAAAACGTAGGTGCGTACCCCATGGCCCGGGCCGCTATGTCGCAGTTACGATCTCGCCGTGGTGACTCAGTCGTTCGGTCGTTTCGAGGTTCTCGGGCGCATCGGCAGCGGCGCGTTCGCCACGGTGCTGCTCGCCTACGACGCTGCCCTGGATGCTCCTGTGGCGCTCAAGGTCCTCGCGGACAACCACAGTTTCGACCCGGAACTCAGAGAGCGTTTCGTCAGGGAAGCACGGCTACTCCGTCGGCTTGCGGCTGACCCGCGCGCGGCCGAGCGACTCGTCGCGGTCCACGACGTCGCGGAAGAGGACGGCCGACCGTACCTCGTGCTCGAGTACTTCCCTCGTGGGTCGTTGACGTCACGGCTGAACATGGGGCTCGGTCCGGTCGGCGCTCACACCCTGCGTCGGGTGGCCGACGAGTTGATGGCGTGCCTCGACGTGGTGCACCAGCACGGCGTGACCCACCGAGACGTCACCCCGTCGAACCTCCTGATCCGCGGTGGCCGCTCGGATGTCCAGATGCTCCTCACCTATGGAGAGGACCACCCGACCGAGGGCGTCGTATCCGCGCTGGCGGAACTGTCCCGGTCATTGGCGTCCCCGTCCCAGGTGCTCGCGGCGGAGGAGACCCTCGTGCTGGCGGACTTCGGCCTGGCCCGTGGCGCGCACCAGACCACGCTCACCGTCGCGTCGGGCACGCCCGGGTACAGCGCTCCAGAGCATCTGCGGGCCACGACTGAGGTCAAGCCGTCCGCGGACCTCTATGCCGCGACCGCGGTGCTGATCGCCGCGGCATGTGGGTCCCCGATGCTGCCGGATGCAGCGCGTCGGCACTTCACGGGTCGAGACCTCAAGACGATCGACCGCTGCCTTGCGGAAGACCCCGCCAAGCGGCCGGAGGATGCGGCCGCGTGGCGAGCGGCGATCGACCCGATACTTGACGGGCTGGCGGCGTTCGCCCGGGAGGAGCAGCAGGGCGATCCGACGCCCCGGCCGGGTCACGCCGCCACCTCCGCTATCGAGCGGCCGGCGTCATCCGGAGGTTTGGCCTCGTCGGCGGGGTCGGCGTCGTCGCACGCGATGGCCTCATCCAGTGGCCCGGCGTCATCCGAGAGTTCGGTGTCGTCCAGTGACCCGGCGTCGTCCGGACGAGCGTCCCGGGCCGCCGCGCGTACGCGGTCCGTTCGGCGGGCTCGCCGCCGGCGACGAGGGCTCGTCGCGTCGGTGGTCGCCGCGGTCGTGGGCTTGGCCGCAGCCGGCGTCGGAGCGGCGTTCGTCGGTGGCTCGGACGCCGGGTCCGGCGGGAGGGCGACCTCCGGTTCGGATGGTCAGGTCTCGGCCGGTAGCGACGACACGGCTGGGGCGGTCAGTCCAGGGTCGACCGGGGACGATGGGGCCCCGAGGCCCGTCGTCCCGGGGACGACCGGCGGCACCGCGGTGGCCGGGGCTGTCGGTCCGCTCGCTACGGACGGGGCCGAGATCGTCGACTCCACGGGGCAGCCAGTGCAGTTGCGCGGGGTGAATTGGATCGGCCTGGACGGCTCGCAGTGCCTGCCGGCCGGGCTGAGCAGCGTCAGTCTCGACGACCTCCTCGCCGAGACTCGCGGCAAGGGTTTCGCGATGATCCGGCTGCCCTACTCCAATGTCTGCCTGACCGCGCGGTCGTTGGGGGCCAACCCCAGCCTGAATCCTGCGCTGGTCAACCGCACCGGGGCGGAGGTTATCGACGAGGTGGTGAAGTCGGCGGGGCGTCACGGCCTGCGGGTCCTGCTGTCCCGTCGTGGGGCCGACGCGTCCGACGACGGTGCTCTGTGGTTCTCCGAGAAGGTCCCTGAGTCGAAGTGGATCAGCGACTGGGTCGGGTTGGCCAAGCGCTACCGGAACAACCCCACCGTTGTCGGGGCCGATCTGCACAACGAGCCGCACGGTGCCGCGTGCTGGGGATGCGACGATCGGCGGTACAACTGGGCTGCTGCCGCGACCCGGGCCGGCGACGCCATCCTCGCCGCCAACCCTGACTGGCTCATCGTGGTGCAGGGTGTCGAGAAAAGCGCCCAGGGCTGGTTCACCTGGTGGGGCAGTGACCTGTCCACGGCCAAGACCAAACCGGTGACCTTGTCGGTGCCGGGACGGCTGGTCTATTCCGC
This sequence comes from Dermatophilaceae bacterium, assembly GCA_051650465.1. Lineage (GTDB taxonomy): Bacteria > Actinomycetota > Actinomycetes > Actinomycetales > Dermatophilaceae > JBOFLG01. The sequence continues at coordinate 2,654 of JBOFJB010000257.1, forward strand.
TCACGACTATCCCGGCACGGTCTTCGAGCAGCCGTGGTTCAACGACCCCACGTACCCCAAGAACCTCGCGGGGGTCTGGCAGCGCAACTGGGGTTTCCACGTTGACGCCGGTGAGGTGCCTGTCCTGCTGGGTGCCTTCGGCACGGCGTACGAGACCGAGCAGGACCGGCAGTGGTTGCAGTCGCTGGTCGCCTACCTCGACAAGCGGAACATCTCGTTCGCGTACTCGAATCTGACCCCGGCGGAGACCATCGGTGGCGTGTACGACGTGACGAAGCGGGCGTGGAACCAGCCGAAGCTCGATGCGATGAAGCCGCTCCTGGTGTCGTCGTAGACAGTTTCGTTGTGCTTGACCGCAGGTCGGGGATGCCGAGCCCGTGGCCGGGTGGCACGAACGCCTGAGCCGAGGCCACCAGCCGGCGTGACCGGCCCGCAGTGCGGTCGAGTCGAGCCAGCGTTGGGCTCAGGCCGGAGGAATGACCTCGATGGAGGTTCGCACGCCGGGGCAGCCGGCGATCCGTGCGTCGGCGGTGACCAAAGCTGCGCCGAGGCCCTCGGCGAGGGCGACATAGAGCGCGTCGTAGATCGTGAGGTTGTGTCGTAGCGCCCACGCCCGAGTCAGCAACAGTCGATGGGCATGTCGGGTCAGGTGGAGCTGGCCAAGACCGGTGATCGCCGCCATCGCGATGTCCTCGGCGAGGTGACCGCCAAGGCACTGCCCTCGGAGGGCGTTGGCGACCTCGGCATCGACGAGATGGGGGGCGTGGATCTCCTCCGCCGCGATCCGCCTCGCCGCCGGGCCGTCGAGTACGAGCGCGTTCGCCAGTACGGAGGCGTCGACGACGATCACTCGTCGCGGTCCCGGTCCTGCCGGATCGCGTCGACGATCTGCTGCCCGGTCGGCCGCGCGCCTGGCAGGCTCGCCAGCCGCTGCAGGATCTCCGCGTTCGTCGGTTGCCTGGCGATGCGCTCGTACTCGCGCAGGATGAACTGGTTGAGCGAAAGGCCAGCACCTCGGGCCCGGGCGGTCAGCTGGTCGTGAACGTCGTCGGGTACGTCGCGGACCTGGATGACCTTGCTCATGGGTGCAGAGTAGCAAGCACTTTGCACCCATTCGAACCTCGCCGAGTATTGGCTCGTCGCCGTGGCGGTCGGGAGCTGTGCGCCAGGTGTCGGTACAGGCCGGACGATGCCAGCAGCTCCTCCTGCGTCCCCGCGGACGTGACCGTCCCGGTGCCCGGCCCGTCGAGAAGGCGCTTGGTCGCCCAGGCCAGGGCGGCGTCGCCGCACCGGTGGCCAGCGTGAGCAGGAGGTGGAGCATGGCCCAGCACCGGGAATGCCACACCCAGCGGGCCATCCGCCCGTCGGCCAGCCGGCGGTCATGTCTCGCTCGGTGCGGTGAGCCGGCGGCGGGCTTCGACAGCGGTGACGCTGACGATGCCAGCCAGGGCCAGGGCGGCGAGCGTCGGCCCGATGCCGGGAGGAGCCACGGCGGCGGCGGCGACGCCCGCGGTCGCGGACGCGGTGACGAAAACGGTGCCGGCCTGCGCCATCCACGCCGTCACGGTAGCGGGCGATGGCCGCATCCGATGATGTCGCCAGGGGAGCCACGGAGCGCACAGATGCAGCGACCCGAGCACCGTGCCGAGCGCCGCCACGGTGGTCCACGCGGCCAAGTCCGCCGGCGCTCCGCGAGCGAGGTGGATGACGAGATGCACCAGGGCGAGTGCCAGGGTCCACCGGTGCGGGCTCCCGCGGACCGCGAGCAGCGTGACGGCGGCCAGCACCGCGTACCAGGCCGGGTGGACCGCGCCGAGCACGCCCTGCAGCCCGGCGGCGAGCATCGACAGTGCCACATAGGCGAGCACGACCGGCCGCATCGCCCGCCGCCAGGCCGGGGCCGATACCCCGACGTCGGCCCGGCTCATCGCCGCGGCCGCCGGTCGAGCCGGGCCAGCGCGGTGGTGAGGGCCGTTCTCTCCGAGCCATGTTCGACGCTGGGGATGCCGCGGCCCTCCAGGCGCAGCATCCGCACCCGGCGCTCCACGAGCTGCAGGCGGGCTGCGACCGGGTCGGCTGCCGCATCGGCCGGGCCGGCGCCGACGAGTGCGGCGACATGATGGCCCGCGGCGGCGAGGCGAGCCAGGAGGGCGGCCGTCGCGGGGTCGCGGAGCGGCGTGAACGCGAGCACCACGGTGCGCGGCGGCATCCGCATCCGCCGGACTCGCCCGTGCTGGTGGTCGTTGCGCGGGTCCCCCGGCCGCGAACGGGCTCGGGCGAGCGCCAGCTCGAGCCGGATGAGGTGCCGCCCTCCGGGGCGCAGCGGCACCGGGGCCACGTCACCGCTGCCGAGCACGGCGAGGCCCACGTGTGCGCCATCCCGGGAGAGCCGCGCGCACAGCCCGGCGACGCCGCGGACCAGTTCGTCGTGATCGGCAGACGCCACGCCGTCCAGCACCACGAGGTACGAACCAGCGGTGTCCTGGTGGGTCTGGGTGACCACGACGTTCCCGGTGCGCAGCGTGGTGGGCCAGTGCACCCGGCGGGCGGGCTCGCCGTCGGCGAGCGCCCGCAGCCCGATGAAGTCGACTCCCTCCCCGGACCTGACGCCCGGCTGCGGCCCGGGGCCGAGTCCGACCGGTCGAGGCAACGAGCGCACCACCGGCACCTGCCGCGCCGGGAGCACGGTGATTGTTACCGGCCCGTCGATCTGAACCGGGGAAACCCAGCCGCCCCACCGTGACACCCCGTGCGCGGCAGCGGGACTCGCGACGTGACGACCCCACCCGGGGGTGCCTGACGAGGGAGCAGGCGGCTCGTCGCCCACGGTGATCGTCGTCAACGGCCCGGCCTCATCCGTCGGTCGGTGCGCGACGACGACCGAGGCGGTCGGTGCCATGCCCGTGACCACGTATCGGATGTCGACGACGGTTCCCTCACGCACGACCTCCTGGTCGGGCCGGGTGCGCACGCGGGCGGAGATCGCGTCCGGTGGCCGCCAGTCGAGGACGGCGACGAGCACGAACGGGCTGACCAACACCACGAGGTCGGGGCGCCGGGTGAGGAGCGCCAGGGTGCAGCCGGTGACCGCCACGGCGAGCGCGCGCCGGCGCGCGGGAGTCGCGCTCCACGTCATCCGGGCTGGTTCGCTCAGGGCTGGTCGCCTCTCGCGTCCGGCGCGGGGGTGGCCGCCACCACGTCTCGCACCACCTGCTCGATGCTCAGCCGGGACCCCCACAGCTCGGGTCGCAGTGAAAGCCGGTGTGCCAGAACGGGGCCGGCCAGCGCCTGCACGTCATCTGGGGTGACGAAGTCGCGACCGCGGAGCATCGCGTACGCCTGGGCGCACTGGGTGAGGGCGAGCGACCCACGCGGCGAGGCGCCCAGCGAGAGGGCGTCGTGGTCACGGGTGGACCGCACCAGCGTGACGACATACTCGACGATCTCCTCGCTCACCTCGACGGTGCGCACCTGCTCCTGTGCGGCGCGGAGGTCGACCGGCTCGGCATCCGGCTCGGTGGGATCGGCGGTAGGCGAGGCGCTTCCGGTGCGGGCCACCGACCGGACGAGCGCCGCCTCGCTGATCGCGTCGGGGTATCCGAGCGCGGCCCGGAGGTGGAACCGGTCGAGCTGGGCCTCGGGCAGCGGGAAAGTGCCGTCGTACTCCACCGGGTTGGCGGTGGCGACGACGTGGAACGGAGCGGGCAGGTCGTGGGTCGTGCCGTCGACGCTCACCTGGTGCTCGGCCATCGCCTGCAGCAGGGCCGCCTGGGTCTTCGCCGGGGCCCGGTTGATCTCGTCGGCGAGCACCAGGCCGGCGAACAGCGGCCCAGGGCGGAACACGAACTCGCGCATCCGCTGGTCGAAGTGCACCGCGCCGGTGACGTCGCTCGGGAGCATGTCGGGGGTGAACTGGATCCGCGAGAACTCGAGCCCGAGGTTCGCGGCAAGAGCCTTGGCCGCCAGCGTCTTTCCCACGCCCGGCACATCTTCGAGGAGCACGTGACCCCCGGCGAGGATGCCGGAGAGCACCAGTCGCAGCGGCTCGGCCTTGCCGACGACCACCCGCTCCAGCCGCTGCATCACCCGGGCGAGCGGATGCCGCGTGCTCACCTCGGTCACCGCCCCACCGCCCGTTC
>JBOFJB010000258.1:0-5568 GCA_051650465.1 Dermatophilaceae bacterium
TGTGCGAGTTTCCGGGCCACGTCGCGGTTCAGGTCGGCCCGCCACTGCTTCTTGTCGCCGAGGATCCTCGTCACGAGGTCGATCATCGGGTGTCCTTTCCTGGGGTGGTCTGACGGTCTGGTCCGCGAACGTGGGTGAGAACCGTTGATAGAGAGCCGGTTCTCACCCACGTTCCGCCGGTCGGGGCGGTGTCCGCGGTGGGGCGGGTCAGGAGGCGACGGTGCGCCGGTAGGTGGCCATAGCGAGCGCGAAGGCGACCACGAGCAAACCGAGGCACCAGACGAGAGCCAGCCACCCGTCGTCCCCGACCGGCTGCTCGGCGAAGAGCCGGCGCACGGTGTCGACGATCGACGTCACCGGCTGGTGCTCGGCGAACCAGCGCACCGGGCCCGGCATCCCGTCGGTGGGCACGAACGCCGAGCTGACGAACGGGAGGAAGACCAGCGGGTACGAGAACCCGCTGACGCCGTCGACCGAGGTCGCCGTGAGCCCGGGGATGACGGCCAGCCAGGTCAACGCGAGCGTGAACAGCACGAGGATGCCGAGCACCGCCAGCCAGGCGAGAACGCCTGCACCGGAACGGAATCCCATCGCCAGAGCCACGAGAACAACGAGGGCCAGCGCCACCAGGTTGGCCGCCACCGAGGTGAGCACGTGGCTCCACAGCACGGCCGAGCGGGCGATCGGCATCGACCGGAACCGCTCGAAGAGGCCTCCCGAGACGTCGGTGAACAAGCGGAACGCGGTGTACGCGATGCCGGAGGCGATGGTGACCAGCAGGATGCCGGGCAGCAGGTAGTCGACGTAGCTGTCACCTCCGGCGTCGATCGCGCCGCCGAAGACGTAGACGAACAGCAGCAGCATCGCGACCGGCGTGATCGCCGTGGTGATGATCGTGTCGGGGCTGCGCAGCACGTGCCGCAGTGAGCGTCTCGTGAGCACGGTGGTGTCGCGCAGGAGGGCGGTCATCGTCGGCTCTTCTCGGTGGCGGTGGCGGTGGCGGTGGCGGTGGCGGTGGCGGTGGCGGTGGCGGTGGCGGTGGCGGTGGCGGTGGCGGCGTTCGGGTCGTGACCGACGATCGCGAGGAAGACCTCCTCGAGCGACGGCTGCTTCGGGGCGTACTCGACGATGGCGGGCGGGAACAGCTGCTTCAGCTCGGCGAGGGTGCCCTCGGCGATGATGCGGCCGCCGTGCAGGATCGCGATCCGGTCGGCGAGCTGCTCGGCCTCGTCGAGGTACTGCGTGGTGAGCAGCACCGTCGTGCCGCGGCCGGCGAGCTCCTTGACCGTGCGCCACACCTCGTGCCGCGACTGCGGGTCGAGCCCGGTGGTCGGCTCGTCGAGGAACAGCACGGGCGGGTCGCCGACCAGGCTCATCGCGATGTCGAGGCGGCGCTTCATCCCCCCGGAGTAGGTGCCGGCTCGGCGGTCCGCCGCGGCCATGAGGTCGAACCGGGCGAGCAGTGCGTCGGCGACTGCACCGGCATCCGGCAGGCGACGCAGTTGGGCGACAAGCACGAGGTTCTCGCGGCCGGTCAGCACCTCGTCGACCGCGGCGAACTGCCCAGTGAGGCTGACTGATTCGCGCACGCGGGCGGCCTCGGTGGCGACGTCGTGCCCGTCCACCGCAGCACTCCCGCGGTCGGCCCGGAGCAGCGTCGACAGGATCCGGACGGCGGTGGTCTTGCCGGCGCCGTTCGACCCGAGCAGCGCCTGGATGGTGCCCCGCGGTACGCGGAGGTCGACGCCCCGCAACACCTCGGTGCCGGCGAAGGACTTGGTCAGCCCGACGAGCTCGATCGCCGGAGCGGTGCTGGGTGCTGTGGCCATGAGACGAGCGTGCCGGGTTGACGCAGGGTCAAGGTCAAGCCGGTCGTTCGCCGGGGTGGTCGTTCGCGAGGCTGTGGGCGGCGTGGGCATGATGGGGTCGTGCGTGCGCTGCGGAAGACGACAGCCGGCCCGGGACTGGAGTTGGTTGAGGTGCCCGAGCCGATGTGCGGTGACCAGGACGTCGTGGTGCGGGTGCTGCGGGCCGGCATCTGCGGCACCGACCTGCACCTCGAGCAGTGGGACGACTGGGCGGCGGCCACGGTGCGCGCGCCGATGACGATCGGGCACGAGTTCTTCGGCGAGGTGGTCAAGGTCGGTGCGAATGTCGACCACGTCGCAGTCGGTGATCGAGTGTCCGGAGAGGGCCACGTGGTGTGCGGGGTGTGTCGCAACTGCCGGGCCGGGCGGCGGCACCTCTGCATCGACACCGTGGGCATCGGGGTGCACCGCGACGGCGCGTTCGCCGAACTTGTGACGATCCCGGCGACGAACGCCTGGGTGCAGCCGCGCGACCTCGACCCCGACCTGGGCGCGCTGTTCGACCCGCTCGGCAACGCCGTGCACACCGCGCTGCAGTGGCCGGTGGTGGGCGAGGACGTCGTGGTCACCGGCGCGGGGCCGATCGGGGTGCTGGCCACCGCGGTCGTACGGCACGCCGGGGCGCGCCGGATCTGCGTCACCGACCTCTCCGCCGACCGCCTCGCGCTGGCCAAGGCCGCCGGCGCCGACCTGGTGGTCGACATCGGGTCGGGTGCGTCGCTCCGCGAGGCTCAGCGGCAGCTCGGCATGGCCGAGGGGTTCGACATCGGCCTCGAGATGTCCGGCGCCCCCGCGGCGCTCGAGGACATGCTCGCCAACATCAACCACGGCGGGCGCATCGCGCTGCTCGGGCTTCCCAAGGACCGGTACGCCATCGACTGGAGCCGCGTCATCACGCATATGGTCACGCTCCGTGGCATTTACGGACGGGAGATGTTCGAGACGTGGTACCTCATGGGGTCGATGCTCGCCTCGTCGCGCGAGTTGCGGGCGGCGGTGTCGTCGGTGGTCACCGGCCGGTACCCGGCGCAGGAGTGGGAGGCGGCGTTCGCCGAGACCCGCTCGGGTCACGGCGGCAAGGTGCTGCTCGACTGGTCCTGAGCGTCGCGGCCGGCCTGGCGCATGCCCCGGTGCCTATCGAACAGCGCTGGTGCACAACGACATAAGGAGGATGACGTGTACGGCACGGTGAAGGACCAGCTGGCAACCACCCTGGCCGAGATCGAGGCGGCCGGGCTCACGAAGCGCGAGCGGGCGCTGACCACCGCGCAGTCTGCGCACGTGGGGACGACCGGCGGCGAGGCGCTCAACTTCTGCGCCAACAACTACCTCGGGTTCGCCGACCACCCCGACGTGGTCGCCGCGAGCCGGGCAGCACTGGACGAGTGGGGGTTCGGGATGGCGTCGGTGCGCTTCATCTGCGGCACCCAGACCCAGCATGAGCGGCTCGAGTCGCGACTCGCGGCGTTCCTCGGCAGCGAGGCGAGCATCCTCTACTCGTCGTGCTTCGACGCCAACGGCGGGGTGTTCGAGGTGCTGTTCGGCGCCGAGGATGCCATCGTCAGCGACGAGCTCAACCACGCCTCGATCATCGACGGCATCCGGTTGTCCAAGGCGGCCCGGTACCGGTACCGCAACGCCGACGTGGCCGACCTGCGGGCGCAGCTGGCCGCGGCCCGAGACGCGGGCGCGCGGCGAGTATGTGTCGTCACCGATGGGGTGTTCTCGATGGACGGCTCCTATGCGCCGCTCGACGAGATCTGCACCGCGGCAGAAGAGTTCGAGGCGATGGTGCTCGTCGACGACAGCCACGCCGTCGGGTTCGTCGGGGATGGAGGGCGCGGCACGCCGGAACTGTTCGGCGTGGCCGACCGGGTCGACATCCTCACCGGCACGCTCGGCAAGGCACTCGGCGGCGCGTCCGGCGGGTACGTGGCGAGCCACCGTGAGGTGGTCGAGTTGCTCCGCCAACGGTCTCGTCCGTACTTGTTCTCCAACTCGCTGGCGCCGGCCGTGGTGGCCGGGTCGCTCGCCGCGCTCGACTTGGTGTCGACATCGTCGGACGGACGAGAGACGTTGCGCCGCAACGCCGCCCTGTTCCGCGAGTTGATGGTGCAGGCGGGCTTCGACCTGCTGCCCGGGTCGCACCCGATCGTCCCGGTGATGTTTCCCGGGGATGACGGTGCGCGACTCGCCGCGCGGGTCGCCGAGCACATGCTCGGCAGCGGCGTGTACGTCATCCCGTTCTCGTTCCCGGTGGTGCCGCGGGGCAGGGCGCGTATCCGGGTGCAACTCTCGGCGGCGCACTCCGAGGATGACGTGCGTCGCTGCGTGTCGGCGTTCATCGCGGGTCGTGAGGCGGCGCCCGGATGACGACCGCTGCTGAGGCGGTCGTCAGGGTCGCCGCGCTGCCTGGGGTGGCCGGCCAGGTGGAGACCGCGCGGGACGCGTGCACGCGGCTCCGTTGGCACCCGGCGCTGCGTCGCCACGGACCGCAGGCCGCCGCCGAGTCCCGGGTGCGGGGCGCGGTGGCCAGCGCCGGGTTGGAGGGCGCGGTTGTTCCTGCGGGGCTGGTCCGCGAGGTGCTGTGTGGGGCGCGGTCGTGGGGACGCGAACCCGACCCAGTGGAGGAGGTGGCTCGGGGCGTCGTCGCGGCGACCGCGGAGTCCGAGCACGTGGTTGGGCGGGTACTGCGCGCCCCACGGCAGGTGCTGGCACGGCTGCATGTGGTGGCGGCAGCGGGATTGGTGCCGGATGCCGAGTTGGGCCGGCCACGCGTCCCAGGTGAGGACTGCCTCGAACTCGGTGACCTGGGCCCGGCCCCCCCGGCCGCCGAGGCTGCGGCCCGGCTGGCCGCCGTGGTCGAGGTGCTCGTCGCGTTGCCGCGCCTTCCGGTGCTGGTGGCTGCAGCCGTGGTGCATGCCGAGGTCGCGCATGCGCGGCCGTTCCGGCGCGGCAATGGGGTGGTTGCCCGGGCGCTCGATCGGGCCGTGGTCCGCGCTGGTGGTCTCGACCCGACCGGCGTGGCGGTGACCGAGGCTGGGCATGCGGCCGGTGGGGGTGCTGCCTACCGTGGTGCACTGGCGGCATACGGCACGGGGGATGGCGCCGGCGTGCGGGGCTGGGTCGAGCACTGCTGCGCTGCCACCAGCGTGGCGGCGACGGAGGGCGAGCGGGTCGCTGATGCTGTCGCGAGCGGGCGGCTGGACTGATCTCGGGTGTTCGCTTGTCGGCAGTGCTGACGGGGGGTACAACAGAAGTCAGGGAGCGGTCGCGTGGCCGCTCCCTGACGAACTACCGCAGGAGCACCGGGTACCCACGCGCGGGCAGTCCACTGATGGACCGGTCGTGGTGGGCGAGGCCCACTCCGACGGCGATGAGATGCACGCTTGGTCGCCCGGCATCCTGTGGCAGAGCGGCGCCTCCGCCGTGGTGCGGGGGCGCCGTTGTCATCTCCTCGGTGCTCGGAGGCGAGAACAATCTCGACGGCGACCTTCGTCGATGTATCTACGGATTCGTGTTTTCTGTGGCGTTTCTGATGACTATTTCGACAGTTAATCCCGTGGGCTTGCGCGCAGTGCCAGCATGAGCCAGGATTAAGTCACTCGCTCCCCTTCGGGGTTGAGCGAACGGCGGACCGGCTTCTCCCCCCCGGAGCTCGGCTCGCCGACGGCCCCGGTTGTCCCCCCGACCGGGGCCG
>JBOFJB010000259.1:0-6209 GCA_051650465.1 Dermatophilaceae bacterium
GGGGACCCGGAACGGCTCGACCATGCCGCGCAGGCTACCGCGCACCGGGCGTTCTCACCTGCTGGTTCGCCGCCTCGTAGAGACACACCATGGCCGCCATGGCCAGGTTGAGCGACTCGGCCGGGCCGTGGACCGGGACCCGCACGACGTCATCGCAGGCTGCACGCACCTCGGGCGAGAGCCCCCGAGCCTCGTTGCCCATGACCCAGCAATGCGCCACGGACAGGTCGGCGTCTGGAAGCGGCGTATCGCCGGCCCCGTCGGCGGCCAGCCTGCGGATGCCGTGCATCTTCATCGCGGCGAGCGCATCGGCGACCCCGAGCCCAGTCAGCACCGGCAGGTGGAACAACGACCCTGCGGTCGAGCGCACCGCCTTCGGCGCCCATACGTCGACCGAGGCGACGCTGACCAACACCGCGTCGGCGCCAGTGGCATCGGCGGCGCGGATGACAGTGCCGGCGTTGCCGGGGTCACGCACCTCAACGAGCAGCACCAGACGCTGCGGCCCGCTCGCGAGTACCGCATCGAGGGTGTCCCGCGGACGCTCGACCACGGCGAGCACCCCCTGCGGAGTCTCCGCGTCGCCCATTGCCGTGAGGACCTCGCCCGTCGCCTCGCGCACGGACAAGCCGGCGGCCCGGGCCGGCGCGACGATGTCATCCGCATAACGCTGCGCCGCGTCGGCGGTCACGAAGATGTCGCATACGCGGCCCGGCGCCCAGCGGACGGCCTCGCGGACCCCCTGTGGACCTTCGACGACGAAACGGCCGGTGCGTTCCCGCACCGGCCGCCTCAGCAGCGCTCGAACCGCCCGTACCCGGTCAGACCGGGGGTTGGTCAGCACGCCGTTGCCCGACGTCAGGCAGATGCCGCCACCGGCGCAGGCTGGTTGGCCTTGGCGATCTCGACGAGCGCGGAGAAAGCCGCCTCGTCACTCACCGCCAACTCGGCGAGCATCCGGCGGTCAACCTCGATCTCGGCGGCCTTGAGGCCCTGGATGAAGCGGTTGTAGGTCATCCCGTTAGCCCGCGCCGCGGCATTGATCCGCTGGATCCAGAGACGGCGGAAGTCGCCCTTGCGGGCCCGACGGTCCCGGTAGGCGTAGCCAAGGCTGTGCTGGACCTGCTCCTTGGCCTTGCGGTAAAGACGCGAACGCTGCCCGCGGTAGCCGCTCGCGCGCTCGAGGACGACTCGGCGCTTCTTTTGGGCGTTGACCGCCCGCTTCACGCGTGCCACGTGAGTTCTCCTTGCTCGTTCTGGGTGCTAGGGGGTGGGTCCGCTCACTTGCCGAGCAGTTTCTTGACCTTCGGGGCGTCCGCACTGGAGACCAGGACGTCTTTGGACAGCCGACGTGCCTTTTGCGGGGTCTTCTCGTGAAACTTGTGTACGTGCCCGGCCTGCTCACGCATGAGCTTGCCCGAGCCGGTGACCCGGAACCGCTTCTTGGCTCCGCTGTGCGTCTTGTTTTTCGGCATGGTGCCGGTTCTCCTTGCTGTGGGTGGTGCGGGGGACATCGACGTCCGAGTGGTTATGCCTCGACTGGTTCGGCGTTCTTCTCGGCGTCAGTGAACTCATCCGGCTCGGACGCCTCGTCGCGGATCGCGGCCCGTTCATCGCGGCGGCGGCGCTGTTCAGCCATCGCCTGCGCCTTTTTCTTCGTCGGGGCGAGCACCATGACCATGTTGCGGCCGTCCTGTTTCGGTGCGGACTCGACAGTCCCCAACTCGAGGACGTCCTGGGCAAGGCGTTGAAGCAGACGGAACCCAAGTTCGGGCCGCGACTGCTCACGACCGCGGAACATGATCGTCACCTTGACCTTGTCGCCGCCCCGGAGGAAACGCTCGACGTGACCGCGCTTCGTCCCGTAGTCGTGCGGATCGATCTTCGGTCGGAGCTTGATCTCCTTGATGACCGTGTTGACCTGGTTCTTGCGCGCCTCACGGGCCTTCATCGCGGCCTCGTACTTGTACTTACCGAAGTCCATGAGTTTGGCGACCGGCGGCTTGGCCATTGGTGCCACCTCGACGAGGTCGAGGTCTGCCTCGGCCGCCAGGCGCAGCGCGTCCTCGACCCGCACGATGCCGACCTGCTCCCCGTTGGGACCGACCAACCGCACCTCGGCAACCCGGATGCGGTCGTTGATGCGTGGCTCGCTGATGTGCGTCTCCTTACCCTCGATGATGCGGCGGCGACCCGCCGACACGAGAAGAGGCTTCTCGTGTCACGTGCACGAGAAGCCTCGAAAACCCACCGACCGACAGATGCCGCTGTAGGGGGCTAGGCCCCACTGCACACGACGTCTCGTCGTCGACCGGTAACCCGGCAACCATCTGGTCGACGCGGGTGGAAGCGAACTTCTCTTGCACACGGTGTGAGTGTCGGCAACAGGCCGGGGCCCTGTCACCAGCGGCAGCGCGCTCGCCACAGGATGCTCGACCTGGCCAACCACCACACCGTTGGTCAGCGTCCGAGGCTACCAGCGGGCCGTCATCCGCCGAAACTGATCACCGCGACATCGCCCCCCTGAGTCGGCGGACGCGGCTCAGCCGAGAACTCCGGCCTGAGCGCAGCCGCCCACGGCACCACGGACACGGCCTCGCCGCGGTCCGGGTCACACGAGCCGGAACGCAAGCCCATCGACTCGGGCGCGCAGTTCCCCGTCACCGGCCAGCCGCTCACCAACCCGCGTCGCGAGCGCTCGCACGACATCCGGTGCCAGCCCCGGACGCAGCCGCAGCACCACGCCGAGCACCCCCTCCCCTACCGGTGCCCCCTCCTCGAGGGCGGATGACGCGATGTCGCCTTCCGCACGGACCGCGTCGGCGACTACGCGCGCGACGAGCGGGTCGTGATGTGCCGGGAACCAGGGCCTTTGCTGAGCCAGGGCCCACACCATTGAGGAGCGGAGCTCCTGAGCCGACGGCCCAGCCACATCGAGGACGATGACGTCGCATCCCTCGGCGACAGCGGCCTGGGCGGCCCGAGCGGAGGACACCGGCACCGGTCGGGCGTGCGGATCCCAGGCGCGCAGCGCATCGACTCCGGAGAACGCAGGAAGGGCACGTCGGCCATCTGGAGCCACCAGCGTCACCGCCGCCATCTCGACCGCCGACGCCTCCGGATGCCGGTCAGGGCCGGCTCCGGACGAGGCGGCAACGACCGGGACGAGAAGGCGGGCACCCTCGACCGCTCGGGCCAGCGCTACGTCATCCACCGGGTCGGCCGCGAGCACCGCCAGCAAGGCCCGGTCAGCGGAACCGTCGTCGCCTTCGACGGCACTGCCGCCCAATGCGCGCCCCGCCCACGGCACCGCAGCCGTGTCAGCCGGCACGACGCCGCTGGCGACGCGGCGCTGCGGTACCTCGCCAGGCACACCGTCCCCGTCCACCTCACGGCGACTCGGGCCAGCCGCGGCGCCGGTGGTCACGGTCGGCCAGCAGCATCGAGAGCGTCGGCCAGCGTGAAGGCGTGACGATACAGCGCCGAACCGATGATCGCGCCCTCCACACCTTCGCCGACCAGCGCACGAATGGCGGTGACATCGGCAAGGGTGGCGACCCCGCCGGAGGCCACGACCGGGCGATCGGTCCGGTCACACACCTCGCGAAGCAGCACGAGGTTCGGCCCGTTCAGCATGCCGTCCTTGGCCACGTCGGTGACGACATAGCGGGCGCACCCCTCAGCGTCGAGCCGCGCCAAGGTCTCCCAGAGATCCCCCCCGTCACGAGTCCAGCCGCGGGCAGCCAGCGTGGTTCCACGCACATCCAGACCGACCGCGACCCGGTCGCCGTACTGGGCGATCGCGGTGGCTGTCCAGCCGGGGTCCTCCAGCGCGGCCGTGCCGAGGTTGACCCGGCGGCATCCGCTGGCGAGGGCCCGGGTCAAGGTCTCGTCGTCGCGGATCCCACCGCTCATCTCGACCGGGATGTCGAGCCGGCCGACGATCTCGGCGAGTACGGCAGCGTTGGACCCGCGGCCGAACGCGGCGTCGAGGTCGACGAGGTGAAGCCACTCGGCCCCCTGCTCCTGCCAGCCCAGAGCGGCCTCGAGCGGGTCGCCAAACTCACCGCCGGTGCCGGCGACGCCCTGGACGAGCTGGACCGCTCTCCCGTCCACAACATCCACGGCGGGGAGCAACTCGAGGCGGGGACGGTTGGTCACGATGCTCACGGGAACGGCCTCCAACTGGTCCTGGTGACGTCGTGCGCCCGGATGCTCAGCAGAGCAGCCACCTGGATGCACGACCCTGGTCGACAACCAAGTCTGGCGGGTGCCGCGCCGGTCAGAGCGACCGGACCCAGTTCTCCAGCAGCGCGAGCCCGGCGTCACCGGACTTCTCCGGATGGAACTGGGTTGCCCACAACGGCCCATCCTCGACGGCGGCGACGAACCGCTCGCCGTGCTCAGCCCAGGTGAGCATCGGCTCGACCGGTTCGCGGCAGGTGTCGGTAGACGGTGTCTCCCAGCTGTGCGCCGCGTAAGAGTGGACGAAGTAGAACCGCTCCGCGCCGACGCCGGAGAACAACGCCGAGCGCTCCGGGGTGTCGACCGTCGACCAGCCCATGTGCGGCACGACCGGCGCGGCGAGGCGGGTGACCGTACCGGACCACCGCCCCAGGCCTACGAGTGGCGCCTCGCTCGGCTCACTCGAGGCGCCGAAGAGCACCTGCATACCGACGCACACCCCGAGCACCGCCCGACCACTCTGAAGTCGCCGATCGATGAGGACTGGACCGTCGGCGGCCCGCAGGCCCGCGAGGCAGGCGTGGAAGTTGCCGACACCGGGAACGAACAACCCGTCCGCCGCGAGCGCGGCATCCCGGTCGGCAGTGAGCGCGACCTGGGCGCCGACGCGGTCGAGTGCGCGGACTGCGCTGTGCACGTTCCCACTGCCGTAGTCGAGGACGACCACCGAGCGGCTCATGGCGCACTCCGCTCAGCCTCGGTCTCGGCCTCCTCGGTCACCAGCCGGTCGAACGCCAGCACACCACGCGCAGACGGCTCGACCTGGATCGCATCGGCCGTGCCCTGCCGCATCAGGAGTTCGCGCCCCGGAAGGGCCAGCAAATTAAGCACCGCAAGGACCACGTCGAGCGGCGAGCCGCGACTCGACCGCAGCACCTCAGCCACCTGTTCCTCTCGGACCCGCCCGGACGCACCGGCGAGGTCGAGCAACGAGCCGAGCCGTAACGGCGACAGGTCCGGAGTCTCGACCACGCCGGTACCTGGTTCCCAGACGAGCCATCGTTGGCGGCGGTCCAGCCGACCGCCCTGCGCCGTCAGGACGGCCCGACCGTGGACGTCGAAGAAGCCCAGAGCCGGCCGGCACCGGAGCGGAGCCGGACGCGCCGCCAGCACCTCCAGACCGACGTCGTAGGGGGCCGCGCTCCGGGCCTCGTCGTGGAGCAGGGCGATGCCGGTCCAGGTGCCGAACGGTGCCACCGTCACCGGGACCAGCCCGCGCCGCATCCACCGGCTGACGGCCGCCGGCGGTCGACGCACGAGCACCAGCCCGTGCCCGACCGTCGGTCTGAGGTCACTGGTCACGGCCTAGAGCGCACCCTTCGCGCTCGGCACTCCGACCACGCGAGCGTCCCGGGCGATGGCCTGGCGCAGAGCACGGGCCAGTGCTTTGAACTGGGCCTCGACGACGTGGTGCGGGTCGCGCCCGGAAAGAACCCGGATATGCAGCGCGATCTGCGCATGGAACGCGAACGACTCGAGCACGTGCCGGGTGAGCGAGCCGATGTAGTGGCCGCCGATGACGGCGTACTCCTGCCCGGGCGGCTCGCCGGTGTGCACGACATAGGGGCGGCCTGCGACGTCGACGACTGCCTGAACGAGCGCTTCGTCGAGCGGCACGGTGGCGTCCCCGAACCGGGCGATGCCGGCTTTGTCGCCGAGGGCTTCGCGCACCGCCTGGCCGAGCACGATCGCGACATCCTCGACGGTGTGGTGGGCGTCGACGTGCAGGTCACCGTCGGCCGTGACGGTGAGATCGATCAGGGAGTGCTTCGCGAGGGACAGCAGCATGTGGTCGTAGAACGGGACGCCGGTGGCGACCGCTCCTCGGCCGCTGCCGTCGAGGTCGACGGTGATCTCGACGGTGCTCTCGGATGTCGAGCGCCGTACGGTGGCGGTGCGGTGGGCTTCGGCGGTGGTCACGGGAGCACTCCTGCGCGGTGGGTGGGGGCCAGCGCGGCTACGGC
>JBOFJB010000260.1:0-10035 GCA_051650465.1 Dermatophilaceae bacterium
GGGTCATCTCGATCGAGGTCGAGGATGCCGCCCGCGCCCTCTCGCTCGAGCTCGCCATGCAGTGGACCACCGCGTACTCCGACTCGGTGCACTCCTACGCCAACACCGTGAACACCCACGAGGGCGGCACTCACGAGGAGGGCTTCCGCGCCGCGTTGACCAAGTTGGTCAACGACTTCGCCCGCAAGCAAAACCTGCTCAAGGACAAGGACGAGAACCTCACCGGTGACGACGTGCGCGAGGGGCTGACGGCCGTCATCAGCGTCAAACTCGGCGAGCCGCAGTTCGAGGGCCAGACCAAGACCAAGCTCGGCAACTCCGAGGTCAAGGGGTTCGTCCAGCGGGCGATGACCGACGAGTTCGGCGACTGGCTGGAGCGGCATCCCACTGAGGGTCGCGACATCGTGCGCAAGTCCATTCAGGCGGCCACCGCCCGGCTGGCGGCCCGTAAGGCGCGCGAAGCGACCCGCAAGCGGGTGCTTGAGAGTGGCGGCCTGCCCGGCAAGTTGCGCGACTGCCAGGCCAAGGACCCTGCGGTCTCCGAGGTGTTCATCGTCGAAGGCGACTCGGCCGGCGGCTCCGCGGTGCGCGGACGCGACCCGCACACCCAGGCGATCCTGCCGATCCGGGGCAAGATCCTCAACGTCGAGAAGGCCCGGCTCGACAAGATCCTCTCGAACAATGAGGTGCAGGCGCTGATCTCGGCGTTCGGCACCGGCATCGGCGAGGATTTCGACATCGACAAGGCGCGGTACCACAAGATCGTGCTGATGGCCGACGCCGACGTCGACGGCATGCACATCCGCACCCTGCTGCTCACCTTGCTGTTCCGGTTCATGAAGCCACTCATCGAGGCCGGCTACGTCTATCTGGCTCAGCCGCCGCTGTACCGCCTCAAGTGGAGCAACGCCGCGCACGAGTTCGCCTTCACCGACCGCGAGCGCGACGCCCTGGTCGCCGAGGGGCAGGGCAAGGGTCGGCGGCTGCCGAAGGACAACCCGATCCAGCGCTACAAGGGCCTTGGTGAGATGGACTACCAGGAGCTGTGGGAGACCACCATGGACCCCGACCAGCGGGTGCTCCTCCAGGTGACCTTGGACGACGCGGCCGCCGCCGACGAGATCTTCGCCATCCTCATGGGTGAAGACGTCGAGAGCCGGCGCGGCTTCATCCAGCGCAATGCCCGCGACGTCCGCTTCCTCGACATCTAGTCCGGATGACGCCCGCCCACCTCACCCACTTTTCCGCCCCATCCGGGAAGCACCCGGTGAGCAAGGGAAGCGAACACCCGTGAACCACCGACTTCTCCTGCTGGGCACGGCTCACACCGACGAAGGACACCGATGACCGACCAGCCGCCCGTGACCGACCGCACGGAGCCGATCGACCTCAACACCGAGATGCAGCGGTCGTACATCGAGTACGCGATGTCGGTGATCGTCTCCCGGGCATTGCCCGACGTGCGTGACGGTCTCAAGCCGGTGCACCGCCGGGTCTTGTACGCGATGTACGACGGCGGCTACCGGCCCGACCGCGGCTTCAATAAATGCAGCCGCGTTGTCGGCGACGTCATGGGCCAGTACCACCCGCACGGTGACAGCGCGATCTACGACGCCCTGGTGCGTCTCGTCCAGGACTGGAGCCTGCGGTACCCGCTCGTGCAGGGGCAGGGCAACTTCGGCTCGCCCGGCGACGACCCGGCCGCCGCCCCGCGGTACACCGAGTGCCGGATGGCGCCGCTCTCGATGGAGATGGTGCGCGACATCGACGAGGAGACCGTCGACTTCCGCCCCAACTACGACGGCAAGACCCTCGAGCCGTCGGTGCTGCCCAGCCGGTTCCCCAACTTGCTGGTCAACGGCAGCGCCGGCATCGCGGTCGGGATGGCGACGCAGATCCCGCCGCACAACCTGCGCGAGGTGGCCGCGGCCGCGGAGTGGGTGCTGCGTCATCCGGAGGCATCCCGCGACGAGACCCTCGCTGCGGTGATGCGCGAGGTCACCGGGCCCGACTTCCCCACCGGTGCGCTGATCATGGGCGGCAAGGGCATCGACGACGCCTATCGCACCGGGCGCGGCTCGATCATCATGCGGGCCGTCGTCGAGGTCGAGGAGATCCAGGGCCGGCAGTGCCTCGTCGTCACCGAACTTCCGTACCAGGTCAACCCCGACAGTCTCGCCCAGAAGATCGCCGAGCACGTCAAGGATGGCCGGCTCAGCGGCATCGCCGACATTCGCGACGAGACCTCCGGCCGCACCGGGCAGCGGCTGGTCATCGTGCTCAAGCGCGACGCGATCGCGAAGGTGGTGCTCAACAACCTCTTCAAGCACACTCAGCTGCAGACCACCTTCGGCGCCAACATGCTCGCCCTCGTGGACGGCGTGCCGCGCACCCTGCCGGTCGACGCCTTCATCCGGCACTGGGTCGATCACCAGATCGACGTCATCCAGCGCCGCACCCGGTACCGGCTGCGCAAGGCCGAGGAGCGCATTCACATCCTGCGCGGCCTGCTCAAGGCGCTCGACCAGCTCGACGAGGTCATCGCGCTGATCCGCCGCAGCCAGACGGTGGATGCCGCCCGCGCCGGCCTCATCGAGTTGCTCGACATCGACGAGGTGCAGGCCCAGGCCATCCTCGACATGCAGCTCCGCCGGCTGGCCGCTCTCGAGCGGCAGAAGATCATCGACGACCACGACGAGCTCGCCGCGCTCATCGAGGACTACCGGGCGATCCTCGACTCGCCGGCGCGGCAGCGCGACATCGTCTCCGAGGAGCTCGCCGGGATCGTCGACAAGTACGGCGACGACCGGCGAACCGTCATCCACCCGTTCGACGGCGACATGTCGATGGAGGACCTCATCCCCGAGGAGGACGTCGTCGTCTCCATCACCCGCGGTGGCTACGCCAAGCGCACCCGGGTCGACGCCTACCGCAGCCAGAAGCGCGGCGGGCGCGGCGTCAAGGGTGCGCAACTGCGTGGCGAGGACATCGTCGACCACTTCTTCACCACCACCTCGCACCACTGGCTACTGTTCTTCACCAACCTCGGCCGGGTCTACCGGGCCAAGGCGTACGAACTGCCGGATGCCGGCCGCGACGCTCGCGGCCAGCACGTCGCCAACGTCATGGCGTTCCAGCCCGGGGAGGAGATCGCCCAGGTACTCGCGGTGCGTGATTACGAGCAGTCGCCGTACCTCGTGCTCGCCACCCGCGACGGCCTGGTCAAGAAGACCCGCCTCGCCGACTACGACTCCCCGCGTACCGGCGGGCTGATCGCGGTGAACCTCAAGGACGGCGACGAGTTGGTCGGCGTCGACCTGGTCTCGGCCAGTGACGACCTGCTGCTGGTCTCGCGCAAGGGGCAGTCCGTGCGCTTCCACGCGGATGACGCGCAGCTTCGTCCGATGGGCCGGGCCACCTCCGGCGTCACCGGGATGAAGTTCCGCGGCGGTGACTCGCTGCTCTCGATGAGCGTGGTGCGCCAAGGCGACGAGCCCGACGTGTTCGTGGTCTTCGAGAACGGCATGGCCAAGCGGTCGCCGATCTCCGACTGGAACCCCAAGGGCCGAGCCACGCTTGGTGTCGCGGTCGCGAAGATCACCGAGCGCAACGGCGACCTCGCGGGCGCACTCACCGTGGGCGAGGACGACGAGGTGCTCGTGATCTTCGGCAAGGGCAACGTGGTGCGAACACGGGTCGGGCTGGTGACGAGCCGGGGCCGCAACACCCAGGGGATGCGGTTCGCCAGCCCGGCTTCGGGCGATTCGGTGGCCGCAGTGGCACGCAACCCCGAGCGCGAGATCGAGGAGGTCGTCGCCGTGGACGCCGTCCCGGCCGACGCCGACGCGGATGCCGGGTCGTTGGCCGGCGGGGGCGATGGCGTCGGCGCGACCGGCGGTGACGATGCGGCCACGGCCGACGCGGATGACGGACGGGTGGTCGCAGCGGACGAGGTTGATGCCGTACCGTCGGTAATTGAGGACGACTCAGGAGGACGTAAGTGAGCACGGCAGACCGCGCCGGGCGCCCCGCCCGCCCGCCCACCTCCGGACCCCCTCCGGCCCCGTCGGACTCTTCCGCCGACGGCAATGCTGGACCGGCACGGCCGTCGAACGGGTCCACCCCGACCTCGCCGGTCACGGTATCCGTTCCCGCTCAGGGGCTGGGCGCTGCTTCGGCCCAGGCGCCCCGCGGCGGAGCAGCGCCGGCACGACCGTTGTCCCCTAGCCCGGCTCGGGCCCATCCGGTGCCGCCAGGCCAGCG
Source organism: Dermatophilaceae bacterium (assembly GCA_051650465.1). Classification (GTDB taxonomy): domain Bacteria; phylum Actinomycetota; class Actinomycetes; order Actinomycetales; family Dermatophilaceae; genus JBOFLG01. The sequence continues at coordinate 4,264 of JBOFJB010000260.1, forward strand.
TCCCCCTGACGCCGCACGTGGTGCTGCCCAACCATCAGCCCCACACGCTCCGTCTCCTCGGCAGCCCGCCGCTGCTCCTGTCCAACGGCAGGAACCGGCCAGTTTTGGTGCGCCAGCGCAGGCCACCGCACCACCTACGCTCGCACCGTCACCGGCATCACCCGTAGCGGCATCCGCTCCGGAGCCATCGGCATCCGCTACTCCGGCGCCATCAGCGCCCGCGACGGTGGCCCGGCCGGACACGCCTCGGCCGGGCCTACCCCGACGGGTACGCCTCACCATCTCTCGAGTCGACCCGTGGTCGACGATGAAGATGTCGTTTCTGCTGTCAGTCGCACTAGGAATCGCGTTCGTGGTCATGTCGGTCGTGCTGTGGACGGTGCTCGATGCGATGAACGTGTTCGATAGCCTGAATCGCGTGTTCGGCAGCGTGCTGAAGACGGATGCCGGGGCACCGTTCGACGTCAAGGACTTCATCGGGTTCGGGCGTGTCGTGTCGCTCGCCACAGTGGTTGCCGTCGTCGACGTGGTGATCGTGACCGCGGTCGCCACCCTCGGCGCTTTCCTCTACAACGTGTCGAGTGCACTGGTCGGTGGCGTGCAGCTCACGCTGACCGACGACTGAGCCGAGCACCTGCTCCGGCCCGGCGCTATAGCCGGGTTGCGGTACGCCGGGGTCGTTGACGCACCAGGTGCCGCAGGTTCTGGTCTGCCTCGAACCGTGGTTGGTCTCCAGCGTCAGATGCGCTGGATCCAGCGGCCACAGGTGGTTTGGGCCGGACTACGCCGATCGGGTAGCCTCATGCATCGCGCCACCTGCGAGGTGACGCGTCCCGATCGGGCGGACGGGCCTATAGCTCAGACGGTTAGAGCGCTTCCCTGATAAGGAAGAGGTCAGAGGTTCAAGTCCTCTTAGGCCCACCACTCGAAATCCTCCGACAGGTGGTGCACTCCCAGATGAAGAAGATCCTTCTGCTTGTTGTCGTCCTTGGCGGCATGTTCGCGTTTTCTCGTCAGTTCAAGGGAAAGCAGGCCGAGGACCGGCTCTGGGCCGAAGCCACCGACACGCCGAAGACCTGACGCCTCGACGGTCTCCTCTCGGATGTCGCCGGCTCGCCTCCCGCTGATCCGCGGGTTGCGAGCCGTGGCGACCGCCCGGGGCCATGGCGCAATTGGTAGCGCACCTGCTTTGCAAGCAGGGGGTTAGGGGTTCGAGTCCCCTTGGCTCCACCGTGTCTCACTTGTCGTCCGATGCCGTCGACCGCGCAACACTCATGGTCGCGGCAGGTCGTCGATGACGACCAGGCTCTCGGCTCCCTGGCGATCAGCGGGCCGAGGCCGCCGCACGTCACCGTCGAGCACGGCAACGTCCGGCGGCATCCACGACAGGTTCAGGTTCGGTCAGGACTTGCCGGTGGCCGTTCCAGAGCGCCTACCGGACCTGGTCTCTGGCGCCGCAGGGTCCGATCCTCCCGACGTCTCGGCGGTAGGCCGCGCGTCGTCGGTAGCGGGACCCGAGGCCGCCGAGGCATCGTCCTGCGAGGGAGCACTGTCGGACGTGACCGCGCTCGGGTCAGTAGCCCTCTCGTCGGCCGCCCTGACCCCGGATGTTGGCTCGTGCACGCTCGCGATCGGCCCAGGGGGTGACGAGGAGACCGGCGGTGTGTACGGCGCCGCCGTGGCCCACGGGTCAGGACGGTCCTGGCTCCTGCGCCACGCAAAGACCGCGGCACCGGCCGCGACGCCGAGCAGTAATACCCACTTTCCCCGGCCACCCTTGCGAACGTCGGCCTCGCCGGTGAGCACGGCCAGCGCTTCGGGAGCGCGGTCGGCGGTCTCGACGGCCTGATCCTTCGCGGCGACTGCACCGGCGGCCGCGGTGGCGACCGCAGCGAGCACCTTGGGCAGCACCTCCTGGACGAAGAGTTCCTTGGCGTCGCCAAGAGCGTCCTTGGCCTGGTCAGCTGTCGGGTCCATACCGTCGGCAGACTTCACAGCGTTCTCCTGTGCACTGTCAGCGGTATCCGTGGCCCGATCGCGAACGGCGGCCTTGGCGTTGACGACACTGCCCTTGACATCGGCAACTCGGTCGCCAACAGCGGCGACGGCCTGTTTCGTGGTCTCGGCAACGGCGGAAGTCCCCTCGGAAACGCGATCGCTTCCGGTCGCCACGGCATCCTTTGCCCGGTCGGTCATCCTCGTGCGGAACACCTGATCCTCCTCGATGTAGTAGACGGTTCTATCCTGCCCTGTCTCGGCCGCCGTGGCACCGCCGAAGCGTCGCTGTCAGGTGAGCCGGGAGTCGCGGGCACGTCCGGGCGCCATCCGCCATGTTGGGACCTGCGTGAGAGGATCGAACGCATGAAAGCAACGCTGCACACCAACCACGGACCCATCGTCGTCGATCTGTTTCCGAACGAGGCACCGAAGACCGTCGAGAACTTCGTCGGCCTCGCTACCGGCGACAAGGAGTACCGCGACGACGCCGGCCGTACCAACCCCACCCCGTTCTATGACGGGTTGACCTTTCACCGCATCATCCCCGGGTTCATGGTGCAGGGCGGTTGCCCGGTCGGGAAGGGAATGGGCGGCCCCGGGTACGTCTTCGACGACGAAGTGCACCCCGACAAGCAGTTCGATCGGCCCTACCTGCTCGCCATGGCAAACGCCGGCAAGCGCGCCGGCAAGGGCACCAACGGCTCGCAGTTCTTTGTTACCGTCGGCGCCACCACCTGGCTCAACGGCAAGCACACCATCTTCGGTGAGGTCGCCGACGCTCCGAGCCGTCAGGTAGTCGACGCGCTCGCCGCAGTGCCCACCGGGGCTCAGGACGCACCGCTCGACGACGTCGTCATCGAGCGGGTCACGGTCGAGAACTGAGCGGCGCTCCACGTAGGTGACATCGGTAGGTGGATGACGATGGGTGAGCAACCGGTCCCGCCTCAGGCGCCGGAGCCGCTGCCGGTCTGTCCGCGTCATCCCGACCGCGAGTCATATGTCCGCTGCCAACGTTGTCGGCGGCCCACCTGCCCCGGATGTCAGCGTCCGGCTGCGGTCGGCATCCAGTGCGTCGACTGCGTCGCCGAAGGCGCCCGGTCGATGCGGCAGGCACGCACCGTGTTCGGCGGGGCGGTCACCGACGGTCGGCCCCACACCACGATCGCCATCATCGCGACCTGCGTCGTGGTGTTCCTCGCCCAGCAGGTGACGCCCGGGGTGACCGGCCGGATGGCGTTCGTTCCGGCTCTCGGAGAGAGTGAGCCGTGGCGCTTCCTCACCTCGGCGTTCGCCCACGGCAGCCTGCTGCATATCGGCCTGAACCTCTACGCGTTGTGGTTGATGGGCACCTACCTCGAGCCGATGCTCGGCCGTGCCCGGTTCGTCGTGCTCTACCTGTTGAGTGCCGTCGGCGGGTCGGTGCTCTACCTGCTGATGGCGAGCTACATCCCCCCGGCCGAGGTCGCTCTCGGGGTGCGCGGCGCGTGGACCACCAGCGCTGTCGGTGCGTCGGGTGCCGTTTTCGGGCTGTTCGGTGCGTACGTCGTGCTGCAGCGCCGGCTCAACCGGTCGGCATCCGGCATGTACGTCCTCATCGGTATCAACGCTGCCATCGGCTTCATCCCGAGTTTCAACATCGCCTGGCAGGCCCACCTCGGTGGGCTGCTCACTGGATCAGCGGCGGCAGCGGCCGTGGCCTATCTCGGCCGACCACGCACCCCGACTCAGCCAGGAAACCGGCGGTTGCATTGGGTCGGCCTAGCCGGGGTGGGCGTGCTGCTCGTGATCTTCACCCTCGTCAAGTACGGGGGCTGACCAGCCGATCGGGCACCTCTGGTGCCATCCGATCGGCCCCGGTGGTGTCGTCCTTTCGGCTTACACGACTGTCATTAGTCCCCAGCCGTGGAGAACTCTGTGGAAAACAACCCGGGGCTGGAGACGGCCCGGCGCAACCCACGCGTCGAGTCACCCAACGAGGACGCGCCGGCTCAGCGCCACCTGGTCGTCATGAGGAAGCCGGCCATCATCAGCCCGAAACCGACCCCGAGGTTCCAGCGCTCCAACTGCGGCACCGGAAGTTGGCGGGTGCCCGAGATGTAGTACGTCACCACCCAGACCAACCCGAGAACCATCAAGGTCAACATCGCCGGCGCCCACCAGCGCGCACTCGGGCCTTGCGCCGACCGCGAGGTCGGCGGTGGGGTGTAGCCGGGCTTCGAGCGACCCTTGGACTCGGGCACAGGAGACTCTCCTTGTTCGGCATACGCGATGACAGTCGACGTTCTCGATGACCTAGCGTAGGGGGTCAACCGGAAGGAGTGTGGGCCCGTGAACCGCACACACCCGGACCAGGTCGACCGACGCTCTCCCTGGCCGTGGCTGGTGCCGGTTGCCGCCCTCGTCGCCGGCGCATTGTTCGCCTCCAGCGTGCGGGCGTCCGATGGCGCCAGCCTGCGGTCGGATGCCGCCAGGCTCCCGGACCTCATCCGCGAGCAGACCCGGGTCAACGAGCAACGCGCACAACAGGTGGGCGATCTCCAGAGCCAGGTCGATGACGCGACCGCCCGGCTCGCTCCCGATGACGTGTTGACCGGACGGCTCGAGCGTCACGCCGCCAACCTTTCCGCCGCGGCCGGGCGCACCGCCGTCGTGGGTCCGGCCCTGTCGGTGAGCCTCGACGACGCGGTGCTCGCCGCCGGAGAGACACCCGAGAACCCGGACGACTACGTCATCCATCAGCAGGACGTTCAGGCCGTGGTCAATGCGCTGTGGGCCGGCGGCGCCGAAGCGATGATGCTGCAAGACCAGCGGGTGGTCTCGACCAGCGCGGTGCGATGCGTCGGCAACACGTTGATCCTCCAAGGCCGGGTGTACTCACCGCCGTACGTGGTCACCGCGATCGGCGACGTCAACCGCATGCGACGTTCGCTCGACCAAGACTCCGCCGTCGACGTGCTTCGACAGTGGTCGGCGGCGGTCGGGCTCACGTACAACGTCGAGAAGGTCGGCAACCGCTCGTTTCCTGCGTACAGCGGGTCCATCACCGCCGATCAGGCCCAGGTTCCGCGCTCATGATCCGACGGGCAGTCGGGGTTTTCGGTGAGTTGCTCGTGACCCTGGGAGTGATGCTCCTGCTGCTTGTTGCCTGGCAACTGTGGTGGACCGACCTCGTCGCCAACCGCGCGCAGACTGAGGTCGTCCGTCAACTCGAGGACGACTTCGTTGCCGATCCTCGCCCGCAACGACTTTCCGGCGCAGGGGTTCCCGAGGCCATCGGGACCGACGGAGCGTTCGCACTCCTGCGGATCCCACGGTTCGGTGAGGAGTGGGCGCGCCCGGTCGTCGAGGGCACTAGCCTCCCGGTGCTCGAGCGCGGCATCGGGCACTACCCCGACAGCGTCGGTCCAGGGCGGGTCGGGAACTTCGCCATCGCTGGGCACCGCACCACGTACGGGCGCCCCTTCCACAACATCGAGATGCTGCGCGATGGCGACCGCGTGGTGGTCGAGACCCGGGCCCAGTTCTTCATCTACGAGGTCAGCGGTCGAGAGATCGTGCGGCCCACGAACACCGATGTCATTGCGCCCGTCCCAGGGGAGCCCGGTGCGGCGCCAAAGGAGGCGATCCTCACGATGACCTCATGTCACCCCAAGTACAGCGCCACGCGGCGCTACATCGTGTACAGCCAGTTGGTCGACACTGTTCCCCGCGATGAGTGGAACCCTCGCCAATGGCTGAGTACCTGATGTACGGCGCGCTGTGGCGGGTCCTGCC
>JBOFJB010000261.1:0-2774 GCA_051650465.1 Dermatophilaceae bacterium
CGACCCGCCCGGTAGGTGTCCCGGGTCCAGGCCGAGGCGGCGAGCCCGTACGGCGTGTCGTTCGCGAGCATGATCGCCTCGTCGTCGGAGTCGAACGGTACGACGGCGAGCACCGGCCCGAACACCTCGTCGCGCCACAACTCGGAGCCCAGCGGCACGTCGGCCACCAGGGTCGGTACGTAGTAGCACCCGCGGGCCAGCGCGCCGTCATCCGGCACCCGACCACCGGTGACCACCCTGGCAGACGACCGCGCCCGGTCGACCATTCCGGCGACCTTGGCCTGGTGGGCGCGCGAGGAGAGCGGCCCGAGGTCGGTGGCCTCGTCATCCGTGGGCCCGAGCCGCGCTGCGGCCATGAGGTCGGCCACCCCGGCCACGAACGAGTCGTACACTGAGCGGTGCACGATCGCGCGGGTCGCGGCGGTGCAGTCCTGGCCGGTGTTGATGAGCGAGGCTGCGACGGCACCGTGCACCGCGGCGTCGAGGTCGGCATCGTCGAACACCACGAACGGGGCCTTGCCGCCGAGTTCGAGGTGGACTCGTTTCCCGGTGGCGGCCGCCAGCGCCATGACCCGCCGCCCCACCCCGGTGGATCCGGTGAACGACGTCATGGCCACTCCGGGGTGACTCACGAGCGCCTCGCCGGCCACCGGGCCGGTGCCGGTGACGACGTTGACCACGCCGGCCGGTGCGCCTGCCTCGGTGAACGCCTCGGCGAACAGCAGCGCGGTCAGCGGGGTGATCTCGGCCGGCTTGAGCACGATGGTGTTGCCCGCGGCGATGGCCGGCAGCACCTTCCAGGCGGCCATCTGCAGTGGGTAGTTCCACGGGGCGATCGAGCCGACTACCCCGATCGGCTCCCGCCTGATGGATGACGTGTGGTCGCCGCTGTATTCGGCGCTCGCCATGCCGTCGAGGCGGCGGGCGGCGGTGCCGAAGAACGCGGTGTTGTCGACCGTGCCGGGAACGTCGAACTCGCGGGCCAGGCGGATCGGTTTACCGGCCTGGCGCGACTCCAGCCGAGCGAGGTCCTCGGCGCGCTCGTCGAGCAGCGCGGCCGCTTTGAGCAGCACGGTCGACCGCTCCGCCGGGGTCGCCCGGGACCACTCGTCGAACGCGGATGACGCCGCGTGCACTGCGGCGTCGACGTCATCCGGCCCGGCGAGGGTGACCGTCTCGATGACGTCCTCAGTGCTCGGGTCGAGCACGTCGAAGCGCTCGCCGGTGGTGCCGTCGCGTCGCTCGCTGCCGATGTACTGGTGCATGGCCGCGAGCATACGAGTCGGAAGCGGCCGCGGTCACCAGCTGGACTTGGTGACCCCTGGCAGTTCACCGCGAAGCGCCATCTCCCGCAGCCGCACCCGGGACAATCCGAAGGTGCGGTACACGGCGCGCGGGCGGCCGTCGACGGTGTCCCGGTTGCGGACCCGGGTCGGTGAGGCGTCTCGAGGCAGCCGCTGCAGGGCGGTTCGGGCGGCCGCGCGGTCGTCCTCGGACGCGTTCACGTCGACCGCGGTCGCCTTCAACGCTGCCCGGCGCCGGGCGTACCGAGCGACCACCACCCGGCGCTGCTCGTTCTTCGCGATGAGGCTTTTCTTCGCCATCAGCGGCTCTCCTTGAACTCGACGTGCTGGCGGATCTTCGGGTCGTATTTGCGCAGCACGAGTCGGTCGGGGTCATTCCGCCGGTTCTTCTCGGTGACGTAACTGGTGCCGGTGCCTGCGGTGGAGCGCAGGATGATCTTCGGGCGCACGTCGGCGCTCTTCTTCGCCATTACAGGCGCACCCCGCGCCGCAGCATGTCGCGAACGACGGCGTCGATGCCGCGCGCATCAATGGTGCGGATGCCGCGTGCGCTCACCGTGAGCGTGACGTGGCGGCGCAGGGTGGGGACCCAGTACCGCTTCGTCTGGACGTTGATGTTGAACCGACGCTTGGTGCGGCGGTGCGAGTGCGAGATGCGGTGGCCGAAGCCCGGCGTAGCGCCGGTGACCATGCAGGTCCGCGACATGGAGACAACCTCCTGGTGGGCGGTGTTGCGGGCGGTGCCGCGTCCGTCATAGAGTGATAACGGTTCTCAGTATAAGCAGAAGGAATGGACGGTCCTCACCATGCGCCCGAACATCCACCCCCGATACGAGCCGGTCGTGTTCCGTGACCGCTCCACCGGTGCGACGTTCCGCACTCGTTCCACCCGCCTGCCGGAGCAGACCGTCGAATGGGATGGCGCGACCTACCCGGTCATCGACGTCGAGATCTCTGCCGACTCCCACCCGTTCTGGACGAAGCGGTCGCGCACCATCGACACGGAAGGGCGGGTCGAGGCGTTCCATCGCCGGTATGGTCGGCGAGCCGCCGAGGACAACGGGCGTCGAACTGGAGACGCTGGCCGAGCGGATGCCGAGACCGCTGCTGACGGTGCCGGGACCACCGCGCCTCGGGAGGGCCGCAGATGAGCGTCACGCCGGCGTTCCTGGTCACCGGTGTACACGCCGAGTCGATGGCCGCGGCGACGATCGGTCTCCAGTTCGACCTTCCGAACGCTGTCGTCGTCCGCCACGAACTCGATTCCGCGGCAGGCCATCTCGTGCGAACCATCAGTGACCTCACCGGGGTTCTCGAGCGTGAGGTGGTGACCCTCGAGCACGCCTGTCTCAGTTGCGCAGTACGTGAGGACGTCATCCCGACGCTGGACCGGCTCGGCGCCATCGGCCGCTGGGGGGCGGTCGTCGCGCACCTGCCGGTCGCGGCCGACGGCCTGTCGGTGTGCCGAGT
>JBOFJB010000262.1:0-3896 GCA_051650465.1 Dermatophilaceae bacterium
GACCTCGGCAACGGGGCCGTCCCCGCTGTGATGTCTCCCCGGCAGACTCACGAGGGGGTCACGCCATGGGGCGCGGCCGAGCCAAGGCAAAGCAGACGAAGGTCGCTCGGGAGCTGAAGTACTACAGCCCCGACACCGACCTCTCCGCGCTTGAGCAAGAGCTCCACGGAGCGGCCCAGCCGCGCGGCGACTCGAGCGCCCGCGACCGGGACGACGATGACGAGCACGACGACGACCGGTGGTCGCCGCGGCGCGGTTGAGGCCGGTCCCTTTTTCTGGCCGTCGGCAACGTGACGTCGCGGCACCGACGTCACGAGCAGTGCCGAGGCTACGTGCCACTAGCGCCGCCGTGCGGCCACGAGCAGCGTTGACCTCCGTCCGCGGCCTCACACGAGGAGTGGTCCTGTCGCGAGAGCGAGCCGGTGTCTCGTCGGTCGCTCTTACTGGGCCAAGCAGCCGGCGCCACCCCGCACGACGACATTGAGATAGATGGCGCGCTTGGAACTCAGCGACTGGCAAACCACGAAACTATCCGCAGCGAAGAGCGTCGACGCCGTCAACACCGCCGAGTCGCCCTCGGCCGAATCGGATCGACCGGGTCGGTCGGCTCATCCACCGGGATGCTCACCGACGAGTTGCACGGAGCCACCGTCGACGCCTTTGGCGCCACGCACGACCTCGACTCCGTCGGCGATCGGTGCATCCTCCGAGTGGAACACCTCGCCGACAGTCCAGGTGCGGATGCCACGCACCTCCAGCAGCGCAGTGGCGGCGTCGGCACTGCGCGCCGGCAGCACTGCGGCGAACCCGACACCCATGTTCAGGGTGCGCTCGAGGTCGGCGTGCGGCACCGCGCCGAGGCGGCCGATGACATCGAATACTGGGGGCGGCGTCCACGTCATTCGGTCGAGCCGGGCGTGGGCGGATGACGGAAGGACTCTCGCGAGGTTGGCCGCCAGCCCCCCACCGGTCACGTGGCTCAGGGCGTGCACCTCGACGCCGTCGGCGTGGATGACGTCAAGCAGGTCGGCGGCATACACCCGGGTGGGCTCCAGCAGTTCCTCGCCGAGGACACGACCGAACTCGTCGACGTGCCGATCGAGAGCCCAGCCGGCGTGCTCGACGACGCGGCGTACGAGGGAGTACCCGTTGGAGTGCAGGCCGCTGCTCGCGAGCGCGAGGACGACATCGCCGGGCTGCACCCGGTGCGAGCCGAGGATGTCAGCATGTTCGACGACCCCGGTGGCGGCCCCGGCGATGTCGTACTCGTCGAACTCGAGCAGGCCGGGGTGCTCGGCGGTCTCGCCACCGACGAGGGCGACGCGGGCCTGCTCGCAGGCCCGCGCGACGCCCGAGACGACGGCCGCGATGCGCTCGGGAACGACTCTGCCACAGGCGATGTAGTCGGTCATGAACAGCGGCTCGGCACCGCACACGACGATGTCATCGACGACCATGCCGACGAGATCGAACCCGATCGTGTCGTGCCGGTCGAGGGCCTGGGCGATGGCCACCTTGGTACCGACGCCGTCAGTGCTGGTGGCCAGCACGGGGCGGGTCATTCGAGTGAGGGCGCTGGCGTCGAACATCCCCGCGAAGCCGCCGAGGCCGCCCAGCACCTCGGGCCGGGTGGCGCCGCGCACGGCATCCTTCATCAGTTCGACCGCTTTGTCGCCCGCCTCGACATCGACGCCGGCCTCGGCATAGGTGATGGCGCTCGGCCGGCGGGGTTCGCTCACGATGAGCAGCCTAGCGGCGGCGCCCGACCACGGTCGGCCACCCGATCCGGGCTATACGCGTCATCCGACGAAGATGCCGACCGCCCACCGCCCGGAGATGCGTGGCCACCCGATCCAGGCTGCGCTCGTCATCCAACGAGCACAGTGCGAGCGCCTACCGCCTCGTAGGTGGCGAGCGCTCGCGCGTCCCTGGTGGCGAGCAAAGCGTCGTGCTCGACGGCGGCCAGCGCCACGAGCGCGTCGTAGACCGCGCCGCCGGCGATCTCGAACTCACCGAGAATCACCGGCAACCGTCTGGCTGTTGGAGTGCCGAGCGTCAGCAGTGTGGTGAACCGTGCCGAGATCAGCTGGGCGGCATCCGCCGGGGCGAATCTCGCGTCGCCGGGGAGCCTGGTGAGAACCGAGTAGGTCTCGGCCGCGGCGTGCCCGCTGAGCGCGACTTGGCGACCGCCCCACCACCGATCGACGACGCGGTGGACGTGATGGCTCTCCAGGAGCAGCGGGACGGCGACGCTGGTGTCGAGGGCGAGGACCTGGCTCAACGACGACCGTCGTCGATCAGTCCGAACACGACGTCGTCGTCGATCTCGGTCTCGCTGGTACCGACGAGCACCCCGTTCCGCTCGACCAGCCGTGCCGTGCGACCACCGGGAACCAGGTGCAGACCGGCGCCATGGCGAGAGATGTCGACGACCGTGCCCGGAGTGAGACCCAAGGCGTCGCGAAACTGCTTGGGAAGCACGACCCGACCGACCGAGTCCACCCTGGCCTTCATAGGGAAAAGTCTACCAACGTGATCCCAGCGGCGGCGGGTCCGACCATGTTCGGCACGGTCGATGAGTCGGGCCGGCGCGAGCGGTCTGTCGTTGACACACGACCCGCCACGAGAGGAGCGTCATCCCATGACGATGTCGATCAGCCTGCCCATCACCGACCGCGCCACGTCGGCGGCCTTCTACCGCGCCGTCCTCGGGACGGAGCCGTTCGGCCCGGTCGCCGACGACGGCGAGCCCGAGCCACTGGCCTTCCGCGTCGGTGCCGACACCGTGCTCATGCTCATCCCGACCGACGGCTTTCGATGGGTGATCGGCGAGGCGCACGACGTGTGCCGGCCGGGCCAGGTCGAGGCGCTGCTCGGGGTGACCGCGGCGACGACCGAGGAGGTGCGTGGCCTCGTCGAGCGAGCCACCCGGCAAGGCGGTGCGGTGGCAGTGCAGCCGGGTCAGCGGCCGTGGGGCTACACGGCGGTCGTGGCCGACCCCGACGGGCACCTGTGGGAGGTCGTCGTCGACGACGAGGACTCCTACCGGAACACGTCCGACACCGACGGCGGATGACGCCGCCTGCTGCGGCCCCGTGACGTTGTCGCGCAGTTCCCACACGTGCTGCATCAGCGGAGCGAGCGCCATGCGATGCCTCGGCGGCAGGATGACGGCACGTCGGCGAGATAGCCACGCAACCGTCGGCAGATCAGCCACGAACACGTCGGCGAGATGACCACATCAACGTCGGCAGATCAACCACAGACCCGTCGGCGAGATGACCACGCAGACTAGAGTGGACTTGTGACCTCGACGCCTGACCTCTACCCGCGACACGCCTCGACAGCGGTGTCTCGGGCACTGGAGGACACCCGTGTCGTCGTGGTCAACGGCGCTCGACAGACCGGCAAGAGCACCCTGGCCCGGCTCGTCACCGACGACCGAGGCGGCACCGAGGTTCGGTACCTCGACGACGCAGCCACCCGCGCGGCAGCGGCTGCCGACCCTGCGGCGTTCGTGCGACACGACGGGCTGTTGGTACTCGACGAGGTCCAGCGCGTTCCTGACCTGCTGCTGGCGATCAAACACCGTGTCGACCTGGACCCCACCCCGGGTCAGTACCTGCTCACCGGCTCTGCTCGACTCTTCGCCCTGCGCGACATCCCCGATGTACTCCCGGGACGTGCCGAGACCATCGAGCTGTGGCCGCTCTCGCAGGGCGAACTGGCCGGCGAGCCCGACGGCTTCGTCGACGGCGTGTTCGAGCACGGCGCCGACCTCGATGTCTCCCCCGGCAAGGAGAACCGCGAGAGCTATCTGGCTCGGGCGCTTCGCGGCGGCTATCCCGGGGCGGTGCGTCGTGCGGACCCCGGCCGCCGTGCCCGGTTCTTCGAGT
>JBOFJB010000263.1:0-8044 GCA_051650465.1 Dermatophilaceae bacterium
CGATATCTTCATCGCTCCAGTGGTCTCGGAGAAGAGTTACGGCCTGCTCGACGAGGGCAAGTACACCTTCGTCGTCGACCCCCGCTCGAACAAGACCGAGATCAAGATCGCTGTCGAGCAGGTCTTTGGTGTCAAGGTCGACTCGGTTCACACCATGAACCGGCGTGGGAAGGCCCGGCGCACCCGGTTCGGTGTTGGCAAACGTAAAGACACTAAGCGCGCCATCGTCACTCTCCGCGAGGGTTCGATCGACATCTTCGGCAGCGCCGGCGTCTGAGGAAGCGACAGGAACGACAACTATGGGTATTCGTAAATACAAGCCGACGACGCCGGGGCGTCGCGGGTCGAGCGTGGCCGACTTCGTCGAAGTCACCCGCTCCACACCAGAGAAGTCCCTGGTCCGCCCGCTGAGCAAGAGTGGCGGTCGCAACAACAACGGCCGAATCACGACCCGTCACATCGGTGGCGGCCATAAGCGTGCCTACCGAGTCATCGACTTCCGGCGCCACGACAAGGACGGCGTGCCGGCCAAGGTCGCGCACATCGAGTACGACCCGAACCGCACCGCTCGTATCGCGCTGTTGCACTACGCGGATGGGGAGAAGCGTTACATTCTTGCCCCTCGGGGTCTCGAGCAGGGAATGCCGGTCGAGAACGGTCCAGGTGCCGATATCAAACCCGGCAACACCCTTCCGCTGCGCAACATCCCGACCGGTACCGTCATCCACGCGGTAGAACTCCGACCCGGCGGCGGGGCAAAGATTGCGCGCTCCGCTGGAATGCGGGTCCAACTTGTCGCCAAGGACGGCCCCTACGCTCAACTCCGGATGCCGTCTGGTGAGATCCGCAACGTCGACTCCCGGTGCCGCGCCACCGTTGGGGAGGTCGGCAACGCGGAACAATCGAACATCAACTGGGGCAAGGCTGGCCGCATGCGCTGGAAGGGGCGGCGTCCAACGGTTCGCGGCGTGGTGATGAACCCCGTCGACCACCCGCACGGCGGTGGCGAGGGGCGTACATCCGGTGGCCGCCATCCGGTGTCGCCCTGGGGCCAGCCCGAGGGCCGGACCCGCCGCCCCGGCCGGCCGAGCGACAAACTCATCGTCCGCCGTCGCCGCACTGGCAAGAAGCGCTGACAGGAGTACTGACCTATGCCTCGTAGTCTGAAAAAAGGCCCGTTCATCGACGACCACCTCCAGAAGAAGGTCGACGTACAGAACGAGGCCGGCACGAAGAACGTCATCAAGACCTGGTCGCGCCGCTCGGTCGTCTCGCCCGACATGCTTGGGCACACCCTCGCTGTCCATGACGGTCGCAAACACGTCCCAGTGTTCGTCACCGAAGCAATGGTCGGTCATAAACTCGGGGAGTTCGCCCCCACGCGGACGTTCCGCGGGCATGTGAAGGACGACAAGAAGGGGCGTCGTCGCTGATGGTCACCGAGATTTCCGCCACCGGATCGCGTGCGGTTGCGCGGCACGTCCGGATTACCCCGATGAAGGCGCGCCGTGTAGTCGACCTCATCCGCGGCAGGAACGCGGCCGAGTCCGTGTCTGTGCTGCGTTTTGCCCCGCAAAGCGCCAGCGAGCAGGTCCGCAAGGTTCTGGAGTCCGCGATTGCGAACGCCCGGGTCAAGGCTGACCGGGGCGCTGAACGCTTCGACGAGAACGAACTCATCGTCGCTGAGGCGTTCGTTGACGAAGGCCCGACGATGAAGCGATTTCGGCCGCGTGCGCAGGGTCGCGCCGGCCGGATCAACAAGCGCACGAGTCACATCACCGTGATCGTCGCTCCGAAGCCCAGCCCGAACGGAGGTACCCGCTGATGGGCCAGAAGGTCAACCCGCACGGCTTCCGTCTCGGCATCACGACGGAGCACAAGAGCCGGTGGTTCGCCGACTCCACCAAGGACGGCCAGCGTTACCGCGACTATGTCAAGGAAGACGTGGCCATCCGGCGGCTGATGTCGACCGGCATGGACCGCGCCGGCATTGCCCGAGTCGACATCGAACGAACTCGGGATCGTGTTCGCGTCGATATCCACACCGCCCGGCCGGGCATCGTCATCGGCCGTCGCGGAGCGGAGGCGGACCGCATTCGTGGTGAACTGGAGAAACTCACCGGCAAGCAGGTGCAGTTGAACATTCTCGAGGTCAAGAACCCGGAGCAGGAGGCCCAACTCGTCGCGCAGGGCATCGCCGAACAACTCTCCGCTCGGGTGTCGTTCCGGCGCGCCATGCGAAAGGGCATGCAGTCCGCCACCCGGGCCGGTGCCAAGGGAATCCGCGTCCAGGTCTCCGGACGGCTTGGTGGCGCAGAAATGAGTCGCACTGAGTTCTACCGTGAGGGTCGCGTGCCGCTCCACACGTTACGCGCCAATATCGACTACGGCCTTTACGAGGCCAAGACGACGTTTGGCCGTATCGGTGTCAAGGTGTGGATCTACAAGGGCGACCTCACCGCGCGCGAACTTGCGGCCCAGCAGGCCACCGCTCCTCGTCAGGGTCGCGGGCCGCGTCGTGACGGAGCCGATCGCCCGGCGCGCGCCCGCCGCGCGGAGACCCCGGCTGCCGCCGGGGCAACCGCCACCGAGACGGCGGCGCCCGCGGCGACCGAGGAGGGCTGACCTGTGCTCATCCCCCGTCGAGTCAAGCACCGTAAGCAACATCACCCGGGCCGCTCGGGTGCTGCAAAGGGTGGCACGGCTGTCGCTTTCGGCGACTACGGCATCCAGGCTCTCGAGCCCGCCTACGTCACGAACCGACAGATCGAGTCGGCCCGTATCGCCATGACCCGCTACATCAAGCGCGGCGGCAAGGTGTGGATCAACATCTACCCTGACCGTCCGTTGACGAAGAAGCCGGCCGAGACCCGCATGGGTTCGGGCAAGGGTTCGCCCGAGTGGTGGATCGCCAACGTCAAGCCTGGTCGGGTGATGTTCGAGTTGTCCGGCGTCCCCGAGGAGATTGCACGTGAAGCGTTACGGCTCGCGATGCACAAGTTGCCGATGAAGTGCCGCTTCGTCCGGCGTGAAGGTGGTGACTTCTGATGGCCGTCGGTTCCAAGGATCTGACCGCGAAGGAGTTGCGGGGGCTCGACAACGAGCGCCTCGTTGACGAGTTGCGCAAGGCCAAAGAGGAGTTGTTCAACCTGCGGTTCCAGTCGGCTACTGGGCAACTGGACAATCACGGTCGCCTTCGCGCCGTACGCAAGGACATCGCTCGCATCTACACCGAGATGCGCGAGCGCGAACTCGGCATCGGCGTGAAGGGCGGCTCCCAGTGAGTGAGACCACGAAGGACGAGAACGTGACCGTGCCCCAGGCGACGGAACGCAACTACCGCAAGACCCGCCAGGGCTATGTGGTCAGCGACAAGATGGACAAGACCGTGGTGGTCGAGGTCGAGGACCGGGTCAAGCACGCGTTGTACGGCAAAGTCATGCGCCGAACCAGCAAGGTTAAGGCGCACGACGAGCAAAACGACGCTGGCGTCGGTGACCGGGTGCTCATCATGGAAACTCGCCCATTGTCGGCGACGAAACGCTGGCGGGTCGTCGAGATTGTGGAGAAGGCCAAGTGATTCAGCAAGAGTCGCGCGTACGCGTCGCCGACAACACCGGCGCCAAGGAGATCCTCTGCATCCGTGTGCTCGGCGGTTCCGGCCGTCGGTATGCCAGTGTAGGCGACACCATCGTCGCCACCGTTAAGGACGCAATCCCGGGCGGCAATGTTAAGAAGGGCGATGTTGTCAAGGCAGTCATCGTACGCACGTCGAAGGAACGTCGACGCGCTGACGGGTCATACATCAAGTTCGACGAAAATGCTGCCGTCATCCTTAAGACCGACGGCGACCCGCGTGGCACCCGCATCTTCGGTCCGGTCGGCCGCGAGTTACGGGAGAAGCGCTTCATGAAGATCATCAGCCTCGCTCCGGAGGTGCTCTGAGCCATGTCGACAACGAAGATCAGAAAAGGTGACACTGTCCAAGTGCTCACCGGTAAAGATAAGGGCAGCACCGGCAGAGTCATCGCAGTTGACCGCGAGCGGGATCGAGTGACGGTCGAAGGCGTAGGCCGGGTTACGCGGCACACCAAAGCGGGCCAGAGTTCTCGCGGCAGTCGTACTGGCGGCCTGGTGGTGCAGGAGGCGTCGGTGCATGCCAGCAATGTGGCCATCGTCGACCCTGACGACAAGAAGCCGACCCGGATCAAGACCCGCGTCGAGATGGTTGAGCGCGACGGCCGTCAAAAGGCAACCCGCGTCCGGGTGAGCGTGCGCTCCGGCAAGGACCTGTGAGAGAGATGGCAGACACCGCAACCTCCCCGCGCCTTAAGGCGCGCTACCGCGACGAGATTAAGAGTTCGCTGAAGGATCAATTCGGCTACCCGAACGTAATGCAGGTCCCCGGCGTCCAGAAAGTGGTCGTCAACATGGGCGTCGGCGACGCCGCCAAGGACAGCAAGGTCATCGACGGCGCCGTGCGCGACTTGACCGCAATCACCGGCCAAAAGCCGATAGTCACCCGGGCCCGGAAGTCGATCGCGCAATTCAAGTTGCGTGAGGGAATGCCCATTGGGACCCACGCGACGCTGCGGGGCGATCGCATGTGGGAGTTTCTCGACCGACTCGTCACTGTGGCACTCCCACGCATCCGGGACTTCCGGGGACTCTCGCCGAAGCAGTTCGACGGCCGGGGTAATTACACGTTCGGACTCACTGAGCAGTCAATGTTCCACGAGATCGACCAGGATCGTATCGACCGGGTCCGCGGGATGGACATCACAGTCGTCACGACCGCGAGTAACGACGACGAGGGGCGTGCGCTGCTGAAGGCGCTCGGCTTCCCGTTCAAGGAGAACTGAGCATGGCCAAGACCGCACTCGTCAACAAGGCGAACGCCACTCCGAAGTTCAAGGTCCGTGGGTACACACGCTGCCAGCGTTGCGGGCGACCACACTCGGTGTATCGAAAGTTCGGCCTTTGCAGGATCTGTCTTCGCGAAATGGCGCACCGTGGTGAGTTGCCCGGCGTCACCAAGTCTTCCTGGTAGGCCTTACGCCACCCATCAGGCCAGTTAGCACGACCACCACCCCAAACGCCGCCTCGGGCGGCAATTCATACCAATACGTTCTATATCGCAGGTCCGCTCGGCTCCGGCCGAAAGGAAACCGCGGTGAGGAAAGGGCGGAGTGCCCAGATGACCATGACCGATCCGATCGCGGACATGCTGACCCGAGTCCGCAACGCCAACTCGGCGCACAAGGACTCCGTGTCGATGCCGTTCTCCAAGTTGAAGAGCCACATCGCCGAGATCCTCCAGGCGGAGGGCTACATCGCTACCTGGGCTGTTGAGGATGCCGAAGTTGGCAGGACGTTGACCATCACGCTCAAGTACGGCCCCAACCGGGAGCGCTCGATTGCTGGTCTTCGCCGGGTCAGCAAGCCCGGCCTACGCGTCTACGCCAAATCGACCAGCCTGCCGAAGGTGCTCGGTGGTCTGGGCGTCGCCATCATCTCCACGTCATCCGGCCTGCTCACCGACCGTCAGGCCGCCAACAAGGGAGTAGGCGGGGAAGTCCTCGCCTACATCTGGTGAGGGGTCAGTAGTCATGTCGCGAATCGGAAGACTGCCAGTCTCCGTGCCGGCGGGCGTCGACATCACTGTCGATGGTCGCACCATCAAGGTGAAGGGCCCCAAAGGCCAGTTGAGCCACGTCGTCGCGGAGCCGATCACGGTCGAGCGGGGCGATGCTGGCCTCGAGGTCAAGCGCCCGGATGACGAGCGCGCCTCGCGTTCGCTGCACGGCTTGACCCGCTCGCTCATCAACAACATGGTGCTCGGCGTTACCGACGGATATGAGAAGAAACTCGAGATTCACGGTACTGGGTACCGCGTTCAGGCGAGAGGCGCGAATCTTGAGTTCGCTCTCGGCTACTCGCATTCGATCACCGTGGAGCCTCCTGCTGGTATCGGCTTTGTCGTCGAGAACCAGACGAGGTTCTCGGTACAGGGCATCGACAAGCAACTCGTTGGCGAGGTCGCCGCGAACATCCGTAAACTCCGCAAGCCCGACCCGTACAAGGGCAAGGGCGTCCGCTACGCGGGCGAGCAGATCCGTCGCAAGGTCGGAAAGGCTGGTAAGTGACCCATGGCACTGATCGTCAAGCGCGCCAAGGGCAGAGTGGCAGCTCGCGGCCGGCGTCACTTCCGGGTTCGCAAGCGGGTCAGCGGTACAGCGGTGCGCCCTCGCCTCGTCGTATCCCGGTCATCGCGCCACGTCTTCGTCCAGGTGGTCGACGACACCGTAGGCAAGACACTCGCCTCGGCGTCCACGATGGAAACCGATGTGCGCACCCTTGAGGGCGATAAGACCACCAAGGCCAAGAAGGTTGGCGAGATTGTCGCTGCGCGTGCTATCGCAGCGGGTATCGAGGCCGTCGTGTTCGACCGTGGTGGCAGTAAGTACCACGGGCGGGTTGCGGCGATCGCCGACGGTGCTCGCGAAGGTGGGCTGTCGTTGTGAACCACCAGGCCCACGCCACTATGAACGTCGAGATGAGGACACACTGATGCCAGGACCCCAGCGTCGAGGCACCGGGACGACGAGCACCGCGGAGCGCGGCGACCGCCGCGAGCGGCGGGATGACCGCCGCGGCGGACGTGACTCCCGGGACGCCGAGAAGAGCCAGTACGTCGAGCGAGTCGTGACGATCAACCGGGTCGCGAAGGTTGTCAAGGGTGGGCGCCGATTCAGTTTTACCGCTCTGGTCGTCGTCGGTGACGGCGATGGCACCGTCGGTGTCGGCTACGGCAAAGCCAAAGAAGTTCCTTCGGCCATTGCGAAGGGAGTGGAAGAGGCGAAGAAGGCGTTCTTCCGGGTCCCGCGCATCCAAGGCACCATCCCGCATCCGGTGCAAGGCGAGGCTGCTGCCGGGGTCGTGATGCTCCGACCGGCCAGCCCGGGTACTGGCGTCATCGCGGGTGGGCCGGTGCGCGCCGTGCTCGAGTGCGCTGGGGTTCATGACGTGCTGTCCAAGAGCCTTGGCTCCGACAACGCGATCAACATCGTTCACGCAACGGTCGAGGCGCTGCGCGGCCTGGAGCGTCCGGAGGCAGTGGCTGCCCGTCGTGGGCTCCCGGTCGACCAGGTTGCGCCAGCCGCGATGCTGCGGGCCCAGGCCGCTGGCCTGGCGGAGAGCAAGGCGGGCGCGTGATGGCTCGGCTCAAGGTAACCCAGACCCGGTCGCAGATCGGAGGCAAGCAGAACCAGCGCGACACGTTGCGCACGCTGGGGCTGAAGCGCATCGGCGACGTAGTAGTCAAGGAAGACCGTCCCGAGATCCGCGGGATGGTGACCACGGTGACTCACCTCGTCACCGTCGAGGAGGTTGACTGAGGATGACTGACACCACGAAAGCCGGCGCCGGTTCGAGTGCGCTGAAGGTGCACCACCTGCGCCCCGCGCCGGGCGCCCGCACTGCCAAGGTCCGGGTCGGTCGCGGAGAAGGTGGCCGGCGTGGCAAGACGGCCGGCCGAGGCACCAAGGGGACCAAGGCCCGGTACCAGGTGCCAGCCGGGTTCCAGGGCGGCACGACGCCGCTTCACATGCGGTTCCCGAAGCTCCGTGGCTTCAGGAACCCGTTCCGGACCGAGTACCAGGTCGTCAACCTCGACAAGCTCGTTGTGCTGTACCCACAGGGCGGCGAGGTCACCGTGGACGACCTCGTCGCCAAGGGCGCGGTCCGTGATGGGCACCCGGTCAAGGTGCTCGGCACCGGGGCGATCGATGTCGCCGTCATGGTCACGGCACACGCGTTCTCGGCCTCGGCGAAGGAGAAGATCGAGGCCGCGGGCGGGTCGGTCGTCACGGCCTGACCGCAGGCCGAGGACGAGATGGGATGACGCCGGGCCGAAGTTCCGGCGTCACCCGGTTCGGGTGCCGACCGGCTGTCACCGCCCGGTATCTTGTGACGGATCGCTGACGACGCGGCCGCTGAACACTGCCGCATTCTGGAGGACCGAGGTGCTCACCGCTTTCGGCCG
>JBOFJB010000264.1:0-2373 GCA_051650465.1 Dermatophilaceae bacterium
CAGGGACCGGTGACGAGCGGTCCAAGGCGATCACCTCGGTGATGGCGCAGATCGAGAAGCAGCACGGCAAGGGCGCGGTCATGCGTCTCGGCGACGACGTGCGGCCCCCCATCGAGGTGATCCCCACGGGGTCGATCGCGCTCGACGTCGCCCTCGGCATCGGCGGGCTCCCGCGCGGTCGCGTCGTGGAGATTTACGGTCCGGAGAGCTCGGGAAAAACTACGGTGGCGCTGCACGCCGTGGCGAACGCGCAGAAGGCGGGTGGCATCGCGGCGTTCATCGATGCTGAGCATGCCCTCGACCCCGAGTACGCGAAGAAGCTCGGCGTCGACATCGACGCATTGCTCGTGTCCCAGCCCGACACCGGTGAACAGGCACTCGAGATCGCGGACATGCTCATCCGGTCCGGGGCGCTCGACATCATCGTCATCGACTCCGTGGCGGCACTCGTTCCGCGTGCCGAGATCGAGGGCGAGATGGGCGACAGTCACGTCGGTCTCCAGGCCCGGCTGATGTCGCAGGCGTTGCGCAAGATCACCGGTGCCCTCAACTCCACAGGGACGACGGCGATCTTCATCAACCAGCTCCGCGAAAAGATCGGAGTCATGTTTGGTTCACCCGAAACGACGACGGGTGGCAAGGCGCTGAAGTTCTACGCGTCCGTGCGCCTCGACGTGCGCCGCATCGAGACCCTCAAAGACGGCACCGACCCGGTCGGCAACCGCACCCGGTGCAAGGTCGTCAAGAACAAGGTCTCGCCGCCGTTCAAGCAGGCCGAGTTCGACATCCTCTATGGGCAGGGCATCTCCCGCGAGGGTGGGCTCATCGACATGGGTGTCGACCACGGCTTCGTCCGCAAGGCCGGCGCCTGGTACACCTACGAGGGCGACCAGCTCGGCCAGGGCAAGGAGAACGCCCGCACCTTCCTCAAGGACAACCCCGACCTCGCCGATGAGATCGAGAAGAAGATCAAGGAGAAACTTGGCGTCGGGCCGCGAGTTGACGCTCCCGCTGGGGTCGCCGACGTCCCGGTCGACTTCTGACCGCTGCTCCAGGCTGACCTCGGATGACGTTCGCCAGCTTGTCGACCCCGCCGCCCGAGTGGGCGGCGGGGTCGCGCCCCGCAACGACGCGCCTGACTGCAGCAGGCCCACCCATGCCTGAGATATCCATGTCCCAGACGTCCGTGACCGGGTCCGATCCGGTTGGTGCAGAACCAGCACCGGTCGACCCCGAAGCCGACTTGCGCACCCGAGGCGCGGAGCCCGACCCGCACGACTGGGCCCGGCAGATCGTCCTGCGTTTGCTTACGGCAGCACCACGCAGCCGGGCCCAGTTCGAGCAGGCGCTGCGACGCAAGAATTGCCCTGACCACGTCGCCGTCGCAGTCCTCGACCGTCTCGAGGAGGTCGGCCTCGTCGACGACACCGCCTACGCCGGCATGGTCGTCCGCTCCCGGCAAACCGGTCGGGGCCTCGCCCGACGTGCTCTCGCAGAGGAGTTGCGCCGCACGGGCATCGACGACGACGACGCCCGTGCGGCCCTGGACGACATCGACCCGTGCCAGGAGGAAGAGACTGCTCGCCGGCTCGTCGCGAAGAAGCTGCGAACCATGGCTGGCCTCGACCCGCTCGTGCAGACCCGCCGGCTGGCTGGGATGCTCACTCGCAAGGGCTATGACACCGAGGTCGTGATGCGGGTAGTTCGTGAGGCTGTCCGCGATGCGCCCGAGCACCAACGTGATTGAGCGCCAACGTGATTGAGCGCCAACGCGATTAGTCGCGTAGCCAGCAGGTCGGGGCTGCGCTCTCGCCGGCGGGTGCCAGCACGACGGGCCGGGGATGTTTCAGCATCCGGTGACGACGGAACGCGGTGGTGAGGCGGGTCGCGCTATTCGGTCGACTGGCGATCGATGCGCTCGCGCCGGCTGCCCGGTATCGGCCCGCTCGCGAGTGGTCACAGCCGTCACGGACTGCTCGACCTGTGCCGGGATGACGACCGCCACCGTTGCGCAGGAAATCTGGTTGGTCCTGTCGGTGCCCGCCTCTAGAGTCCTGGTCATGGCAGATGCGGTGCACGCAGAGGGACTCGTCAAGACCTACCAGGCCCGGTCGGGGGAGGTGCGGGCGTTGGACGGCCTCCACCTGACGGTCGAGGAGGGCACGGTCGTCGGCCTGCTCGGGCCGAACGGTGCCGGCAAGACCACGGCCATCAAGGTGCTCACCACCCTGCTCCGCCCCGACTCCGGGTCAGCGCGGGTCATGGGCCTCGATGTGTTGGCCGACCCCAACGCCGTCAAGCGTCGTATCGGGGTCAGCGGCCAGTACGCCGCGGTCGACGAGTACCTCACCGGTTTCGAGAACCTCGACATGG
>JBOFJB010000265.1:0-3213 GCA_051650465.1 Dermatophilaceae bacterium
ATCCCGATCTTCCTCGCGCTCACCGGGCGGCTGTCGGCGCGGCAGAAGGCGGCGGCGGCGCGGCGGGCCTCACTGGTGGCCCTCGGCGTCATCGCCTCGTTCGCGGTGTTCGGGCAGCAGATCCTCGACTACCTGGCCATCACCCTGCCGGCGCTCCAGGCGGCCGGCGGGCTGCTGCTGCTCATCGTGGCGCTGCAGCTGCTCACCGGCGCGGAGTCCGAGCAGCTCGCCGACGCCGGGGTCAACGTCGCGCTCGTGCCACTCGGCACACCCCTGCTGGCCGGGCCCGGCGCCATCGTCGCCACCATGCTCGCGGTGCAGGGCGCCGACGGTGCCGGCGGCTTGCTGGCGGTGGCGGCGGCGCTGGTCGCCGCGCTGTTCCTCGTCTTCCTCGTGTTCCGGTTCGCGGCGCCGCTGGCCCGGGTGCTCAAGGAGAGCGGCATCGTGCTGCTCACCCGGATCGCCGGCCTGCTGCTCTCGGCCATCGCGGTGCAGATGGTCGCCGACGCGGTGATCGCCTTCGTGCGTGAGGCCCAGGCCGGATGACGCCCGCCACACCGTCGTCCGCGGCCGACCGGCCCGACAGCGCGCCGGACGCCGCGCCGCCTGCTGCCGATCCACCCGCCGCCTCGCTGTCCCTCGAGCCCGCGGCCGAGCACGTGCTGCTGCTGTCCTGCCCCGACCAGCGCGGCATCGTCGCCACGGTCACGGCACTGTTGTTCGAGCGCGGTGCCAACATCGAGGAGAGCCAGCAGTTCGACGACGTGCCGACCGACCGGTTCTTCATGCGGATCCGGTACTCCGTGCCGGTCGACGGCGCCGATGTCGGCCAGTGGCGCGCGTGGTTCGAGCCGATCGGTGAGCGCTACGGCATGGAGTGGTCGATCCGCGACGCGGCCACCCCGTACCGCGCGGTCGTCATGGTCAGCCGGTTCGGGCACTGCCTCAACGACCTGCTGTTCCGCTGGCGCAGCGGCGCGCTCAACCTCGACATCGCCGCGGTGGTCTCGAACCACCGCGACCTGGAGCCCCTGGTGCGCTCGTACGGCATCCCGTTCCACCACGTGCCGGTGACGCCGGAGACGAAGGCCGACGCCGAGGGCACGCTGCGTACCGTGGTGGTCGAGAACGACGTGGATCTCGTGGTGCTCGCCCGCTACATGCAGGTGCTGTCCGACGGCCTGGCCCGTGACCTCTCCGGGCGGGTCATCAACATCCACCACTCGTTCCTGCCCTCGTTCAAGGGCGCCAAGCCGTACCACCAGGCGTTCGACCGCGGGGTCAAGATCGTCGGCGCCACGGCGCACTACGTGACGGCCGACCTCGACGAGGGCCCGATCATCGAACAGGACGTCGTGCGCGTCGACCACCGGATGACGCCCGCCGAGCTGGTGCGCGCCGGCGAGGAGGTCGAGTCGCGGGTGCTGGCCCGGGCGGTGCGGTGGCACTGCGAGTCGCGCGTGCTGCGCAACGGCGCGCGCACCGTGGTGTTCAGCTGAGCGGGTGGTGTCGTGAGGTCCGCCAGCGGTCGTCCGCGCGGCTGATCGCCGGTCAGCAGGGTCGAGTCCGGACGGGCGGTGGTGTGGCGGGGTCGGGTACCCACCGCGCCGGGCCGGTCGGGTTTGGGTCCACGGGCCCTGGTCGGGGTGGGTGTGAGCGTCGTCTGATGGTCGTGCGCCCGCAGGCGCTTCGGCGGGTCGGCTCTCCGCCGAACCGGCGCCGGACCGAGAGCGACTCAGCCGACGGCGGCACGACCGAAGGAGACATCGATGACGAGGATGATGCGACGAGCCGGAGCCGCGCTCGCTGGGGTAGGGGTCGGAGTGGCGGTACTGGTGTCGGCGGCGCCAGCCGCGACGGCGACGGCCTCGGTCACCGCGGTCGCGGCCTCGAATGACGAAGCGACGTGTTTCCGAGGTTTTGAGGCCAGCGTCCGCTGCGCCTTCAGGTTGGTGGAGATCCGCGATGACCTGAGAAGCGACGGGAGGACAGATCTGCGTGGCACCGCGAAGTACGCGAGGATCGCGGCGGAGTACCAGAGGCTGACCGGTGGTTCCATCGGGGATGTCAATGGTGACGGCCGAGTCACCGCTCTCGACGCGAGTATCGCCCTCGACATCGCCAAGGGTCGTCGGGACACGCGCTTCCCCCTTCAGTACCTCGCGGTGGACTACAACCTCTCGGGCTACGTCACCGAGGCAGATGCCTATCTGCTGAGCCTGAAGGCCGTGGGCCTGGTTGGTTGAGACGAGACGTCCTGGTACCCGTGCCGATGGTGCTGAATTGCGGCTCAACGCAACAGCGGCCGCGCAGGACATCCGCGCCCGCGCCCCGGTCGGATGACAGAGGCGGCCGTCGCCCGCGGTACGGAGGCGGTGCCGCTCCGGCGACCTGCCGGAGCGCAGAAGGATGAGTCATCGAGGTCCGCAGTCCGGTCGGTTGCCGTGTCTTTGTTCCGTCATGGCTCCGGGCGGCCTCATCCACCCCGAGCACCGCAGATCGGCACCAGGGTCTCGGCATCGGTGCGGAGGTACACGACATGAGCCGCCTCTCGACGGTAGTGGTCGGTGCGGTCGTCGTAGGGGTCCTGCTGCCGCTCGGAGCGGCCCCGGATAGCGGTGCTGACGATCGGAAGAAGTTCGCGGTTCGCGGCACGGCCGTGGCCGGTGGCCCGTCGCTGATCGATGCGGCGAAGCTGAAGCCCGGTGTCTACAACGACACGATCCGCCAGGGTGAGGTGCTGTGGTACTCGGTGGACCTGGCGCGGGCCGAGGGGGTGATCGCTCGCCTCACGATCCGCACCGCGGGCGTCCCCACGGCGGCGTCGGTGCAGCTGGACTGGGTGGATGCCGCCACCGACCGGCTCGCGTCCAACCGGCTGGACGGCGTCGGGACCGGCGGCGCCAGCACGCTCGCGGCTCGCACCGGGGTCATGGACGGGTCGCGGGCGGCGGCGGGAGCGCTCAGGGAGCCGGGCACGCACTACTTGTCGGTGCGCGTCGGCGGGTTCCCGGCCAAGGCCCGACACCCGTTCGTCCTCGAGATGCTGCGCGACGGCCAGGAGACCGCCGACGCGGCCGAGGGCTCGGTGCCGTCGTCCGGAGAGACCGCCGCCGATGACGCTCTCGGTCCGGTTCTCGAGCCCGAGCCGGTGCCACCGACGCCGTCGTCGGACGGGTCGCCGGTCGTGCTGCTGGTGGCCGCGTTCGGGGC
>JBOFJB010000266.1:0-17932 GCA_051650465.1 Dermatophilaceae bacterium
GGGAGCGCCCCGAGCGCTGAGAGTGCGGTCCGCCCGCAGACCCTCGAACCTGATCCGGTTAGCACCGGCGAAGGGAGTCGGGAAATCTCAGGTGCGTCGCCGTCATCCACCCCGGATGACGGAACGCACCTCTCCGGGATGTCCACCGGAACGCAGGAGAAGTCACCATGACCACATCGCAGCAGACCTCGTCAGTTGACCAGCAGAGCGCGTCATCGCTCGACCAGCAGGGCGCACCACCTCCCGCGGCGCGGCGCGGCTCGTTGCTGGCCACCCGCCCACTCACCCGGTGGCGCACGGTCGACATCCTCACCACGGCCTTTCTTGGTGCCGCGTTCGGCGTCGTGTTCTGGGGGTGGGGCCTGCTCTACAACGGGCCGATCGCCGCGCTGAAGATCGGCTACGCCCCGCTTGCCGGGCTGTTCGTCGGTACCTGGTTCCTCGCCGGCGTGGTCGGTGGGCTCGTGGTGCGCCGGCCCGGTGCCGCGTTCTTCTGCGAGGTCGTCGCGGCGCTGGTGTCCATGCTGCCGGGCACCGAGTGGGGCGCGACGGTCCTGGTCAGCGGCATCCTCCAAGGTATCGGCGCTGAACTGGCGTTCGCGCTGCTCGGCTATCGGGCGTTCGGGGTCGCCGCGGCGGCGCTCGCCGGCGCACTGTCGGCGCCGTTGGAGTGGGTGTTCGAGGTCATCCGGTTCCCGTCGTCGTGGGCGCAGACGCCGGTGCTCTCGGTGCTCGCCGACGGCGGTGGCTGGTACGCCGAGTGGGTGCTGCGTGACAAACTCGCGTACCTCGCGGCGATGAGCGTGTCGGGTGTGCTGCTCGCCGGGGTGGTCGGCTGGCTGCTCACCCGGGCGCTGGCGCGGGCCGGTGCACTGTCGGCGTTCCCCGCAGGCCAGGAGGTGCAGGAGGCCCGTGCCGTCTGAGCCGCACCGGTCGCCGGCACCAGTTGGCGCTGGCGCGGCCGGTGTAACCGCCGGCGGCCAGGGCTCGTCCGCGGGGCCGCTGACTGTCCAGCGTGGTCGTCTCGACGTCGCCGGTCTGAGTTGGCGGCCGTACGGACGCCGTGAGCCGGTGCTCCGCGGCATCGACCTCACCATCGCGCCAGGAGAGCGGGTGCTGCTCGCCGGAGCATCCGGTGCCGGCAAGTCGACCCTGCTCCGTGCGCTCACCGGGCTGCTCGGCACGGTCGACGCCGGGGAGCGGTCAGGGTCGGTCACCGTCGACGGCGCCGCACCGAGTGCTCAGCCCGGCACGGTGGGTCTCGTGCTCCAGGAGCCCGGTGCTGGCGTCGTGGCCGCCACGGTGGGCCGCGATGTCGCGTTCGGCCCGGAGAACGTCGGGATGCCGTCCGCGGCCATGCCGTCGGTGGTCGCGGCGTCCCTCGCGGCCGTCGGCCTCGGGGACGTCCCGCTCGACACCCCCACCTCGGCGCTGTCCGGTGGGCAGACCCAGCGGCTCGCGCTCGCTGGTGCGCTGGCGTTGGACCCGGCGGTGGTGCTGCTCGACGAACCCACCGCGATGCTCGACCCGAGGTGCGCCGCCGAGGTTCGGCACGCCGTCGGCCGGCTCGAGGGTCGCACCGTGGTGGTCGTCGAGCACCTGCTGGAGCCATGGGCGGGTCTGGTTGACCGTCTTGTCGTGCTCGGCCGCGAGGGCCGGGTCGTCGCGGATGGGCCGATGGCTCAGGTGCTCGACCGCGAGCGTGCACTGCTGCTCGACCTCGGCGTGTGGGTTCCTGGCGTGCCACCACCGGCTCCGGCAACGGTCGACCCTGGTCTGCTCCGCGCGTCGTCGGCCCGGGCGGGCCGCGCCGGCCGAGCGGGTCCTGGCCGACCGCCGCAGCCGCGCCGCCCGGGTGGTGCACCCACCGCTGGCCTCACCGCGGGCCCGTTCAGCGTCACCCTGACGACGCGGCATCCCGACGGCACGACCCGCACTCGACGAGCGGCCGAACTATGCGGGTCGCTGGCTGCCGAACCGGGCACGCTCACTGTGCTGGTCGGCCCGAGCGGTTCCGGGAAGTCCACCGCGCTGCACGCACTCGCGGGCTTCCTTCCCACCGAGCCATCGGATGCCGTGCAGTCTGCCGCCGGTGCCCCGGCCGGCCTCGACGCGAGGAGCCTCGCGGCTGCTCTCGCGTGGGTCCCGCAGTGGTCGGGTGTCGCTGTCGTCGCCCGGACCGTGCTGGAGGAGATGGTCGCCACCTCCAGGGCGCTCGGGGACACCGGCGCCGACACCGAGGACCGGGCGCGCCGGGTGCTCGCCGCGGTCGGGCTCGGCCATCTCGAACGGGCCGACCCGCGGCACCTGTCCGGTGGCGAGCAGCGCCGCCTTGCCGTCGCGGCATCCACGGTGCACGGCCCGGCCACGGTGCTGGCCGACGAGCCGACGGTCGGGCAGGACCGGCACACCTGGGCCGCGCTGGTCGGGCTGCTCGAGGCGTACCGCGTGGCCGGTGGCGCGGTGGTGGCCGCGACCCACGACCCGCACCTGGCTGGCCGCGCCGACGCCGTTCACCACGTGACGGCACCGCCCGCGGACCGCCGACCCGTATCGAAGCCGCCGTCGCGTAGCCCGTTGATCGCCGGCTGTGGACCGCTCGCGCTACTCCTTGGTGCACTGGCCGCGGTACCTGCCGGTGTGCTCTCACCGCATTGGTTGACCAGTGCGTGGGTGCTGGCCGCCGAGGTGATGCTGGCCGCCGTCGGCCTCTCCGCGCCTGGCCGTGGAGCGGCCCCACCCGCCCGGCTGCGGCGGGTCGTCATCCGGCTGCTCCCCGGGCTGCTCGCGGCGCTGTCGGTGGGATGGTCCACCTGGTGGCTCGCCGGGCGCGACGCGGACCCGGCGCTGACCGTGGCGCTGCGGGTGCTGGTGATCGTGCTGCCGTCGGCGGTGCTGCTGCCCTGGGTGGACCCGGACGAGCTGGGTGACCACCTGGCGCAGCGGCTCGGCCTCCCCGACCGGCCGGTCGTCGCCACGGCAGCCGCGGTGCACCGGGTGCAGAGTCTCGGCCAGCATTGGGCCGACCTCGGCCGAGCCCGCCGGGTGCGTGGTCTCGGAGCGTCGCGGCGGCATCCGGTGCGGATGGCGCGGCAACTCGCGGCGATGACCATCGGGCTGCTCGTGCACACCCTGCGGGCGGCCGCCGCCCTGGCGGTGGCGATGGACGCGCGTGGCTTCGCCACCGCGCGGCAGCGCACCTGGGCCCGGCCGGCGCCGTGGCGGCGTGCCGACTCGATGCTGGTGGTGCTCTCGGTGCTGCCGGTCGTGGTCGCCGTGTCGGTGCGGTGACCATCTACTCGGTGCCGGTTCACTCCACCTGGGCACCGAGGTTCCACACGGGGCATCGAGGCTCCACACACCACGTGCACCGAGGTCCCACAGCACTTTCCCGATGCGGGGAACAGCCGGCCAGGGCGGCGGCACGAAGGCGCCCAGCCGGAGCGATGTGGCCCGCCCGGCTCACCACCACGCGCGACCCCTCGAGCCGGCCGAACTCGGCCCGAGCCATCGAGCGCATCAACGCCACCAGAACGCCACCGGTGTGCGGCGGCTTGGACCCTGCCGCCGTCACCGAGGTCGGGTCGACCGCTGCACCAGCCCCGTGGTCACCAGGCCGTACCGGCCGTCCGGGTCCATTGGGTGACGGGCGGGCCCGGCGACCAGCCCGTGAACGCCCCACCGGTGATCCGGACTCGGCAGAAATCCGGGTCAGCTCACCGCCCTGTTCCCGGAATGCCTGCGCCACAACGGGTTTCGTCGCCCGGGTGACAGTGTCGATGACGAGCCGGCCTGCGTCGCGCGAGACCTGGATCGTCCGCACGGCGTCGGCCTCGACCGCGAGAGAGCAGCAGGTGCGCTGAGCAACCCGGTGCGGCCGCGGCGGTGTCGCAGCCGGGCGGCATACTGGTGCGTCGTGTGCTCCGACCCGACGAACGCGCTCCGGCTGACGACACCCGGGTCGCCGCCGGCTCCGGCCCGGCGTCGATGACCGGCGCGGTACCGCAGGAGCGCATCCCGCGCGAGATTTGGGTGCTGATCGCAGCCGCGTTCGTCATCGCGATCGGGTTTGGGTTGATCACACCCGTGCTGCCGCAGTTCGCGCAGAGTTTCGACGTCGGGGCCACGGCGTCATCCGTCGTGGTCAGCGCGTTCGCGTTCTTCCGGCTGGTGTTCGCTCCGGGTGGTGGCCGGCTCGTCGTGCGCCTCGGTGAGCGGCCGGTGTACCTCGCCGGCCTGGTCATCGTGGCGGTGTCCACCGGCGCTACGGCGTTCGCCGAGTCGTACTGGCAGCTGCTGGTGTTCCGTGGGCTGGGCGGCATCGGGTCCACGATGTTCACGGTCTCGGCGGTGGCCCTGCTCGTACGGCTCGCGCCGCCGACCATCCGAGCCAGAGTGTCGTCGGCCTACGCATCGTCGTTCCTCATCGGGGGCGTGATGGGTCCGGTCGTCGGCGGTCTACTGTCCGGGCTGGGGCTGCGTGCCCCGTTCGTCATCTACGCGCTGGCGCTGCTCGTGGCCGCGGCTGTCGTGGCACTGTTCCTTCGCGAGGCCGCGTTGCGGCCCGCGAACGGCGCGCCCGTCCTCGCCGCGTTCTCGGCGCGAGAAGCATGGCGCGACAGTGCGTTTCGGGCGTCGGTCGTCTCCGGGTTCGCGAACGGCTGGGCCAACTTCGGGGTCCGCAACGCCATCCTGCCGTTGTTCGCCGTCGCGCTCGTCGCCGACGCGCCCTGGGTCGCGGGTGCCGCCTTGGCGGTCTTCGCCGCCGGCAACGCGCTCGGGCTCACCCTCGCCGGCCGTGCGTCGGACCGGTTGGGTCGCAAGCCGTTCATCATCGGCGGGCTGGCCGTGTCCGGGGCGGCGACCCTGGTCACCGGGTGGGCCACCGGCCTGGTGCTGCTGCTCGTGCTCTGCGCGGTCGCCGGGGTCGGCGCCGGTGTGCTGAATCCAGCCCAGCAGGCATCGGTCGCCGACGTCGTCGGCCGCGAGCGCAGCGGTGGCCCAGCACTCGCCGCGTTCCAGATGTCGGCGGATGCCGGCGCCATCATCGGGCCGATCGTCGCTGGTCTGCTCGTCGACCGCGGCAGCTTCGGCCTTGCCTTCGCCGCCACCGGCGTCATCACGCTGGTCGCCGTACTCCCGTGGCTCCGAGCCCGAGAGACCAACCCCACTCGTGCTGACCCGCCGCCGGCAGGATGACGACGCACCAGGCCGAGTGACGAACACGCCTGCGCAGAGGGGTCGCGCTGCATGGCTGCGGAGCGGCCTCTGCACGACGCACACCGCGATGGTGGGGCGGTCGCCATCCCAAACGTCGGACAACTTGTCGGACGAAGCGAGATACGCTTCGTCCCATGTCAACGATCACCTTCCGTACTGACTCGACGGTCGATGACGCGCTCGCCGAACTGGCCGGCGATGGGGACCGGTCTCGCGCGATCCGCGAGGCGATCCTCGTCGCACATCGGGTCCGGCGTGCCGAACGGCTGCGGGCCGAGGCCCTGGAGCTGGCCGCGGACGAGGCGGATGTCGCCGAGTCTCGTGCCGTCCTCGCCGACATGGAGTCGTTGCGTGCGTGGTGACGTCCACGAAGTGAAGACACCGCGTGGTGCGCGTGGGCGCGAGCAGCGCGGTCGGAGACTCGCGGTCGTGGTGCAGTCCGACTCGTTGCCGCTGTCGACCTGGCTCGTCGCGCCCACGTCGACCGGTGCGCGCCCGGCATCCTTCCGTCCGGAGGTGGAGGTCGGCGGCCGAGTCACCCGGGTGCTGACGGAGCAGACCGCGGCCGTCGACCCGGAGCGCCTCGGCAACATGATCGGGCACCTGTCGCAGGCGGAGATGCTGGCTGTCGACGCCGCGCTCCGCGTGGTGCTCGGCCTCGACCAGTAGGCCGAGGAGCCGGCCGCTGCGGGAACCAGTCAGGGGAGCGCGTCGTCGTCGGTCACGGTTCCGGTCTGCACCCGCCAGAGCGCCGCGTACGCCCCATCGGCAGCGACCAGCTCGTCGTGGGTTCCCGCCTCGGTCAGCCGGCCGCCATCGAGCACCCAGATCCGGTCGGCGTGCCGGATGGTCGACAACCGGTGTGCCACCACGAGGGTGGTGCGCCCCTCGGTGACGACCCGCAGCGAGCGCGAGATCGCCGCCTCGGTCTCGTTGTCGACCGCGGAGGTGGCCTCGTCGAGCACCAGCACGGCCGGGTCGCGCAACAGGGCCCGGGCGAGCGCGAGCCGCTGCCGCTGCCCGCCGGAGAGCGTCATCCCGCGCTCGCCGACGACGGTGTCGAACCCGGCGGGCAGGGCGGTGACAAAGCTGGCGGCCTCGGCGAGCTCGGCGGCCCGGCGCACCTCGCCGTCGCTCGCCTCGGGGCGGCTGTAGCGGATGTTCTCGGCGACCGTGCCGGCGAACAGGTAGACGTCCTGCGAGACATAGCCGATGGCGCCGCGAATGGACTCCCAGTCGAGGTCGCGCACATCGGTGCCGTCGAGGGTGACCCGGCCGGCGCGCGGGTCCTCGAAGCGCAGCACGAGGCGCAGCAGGGTCGACTTTCCACTGCCGGTCGGGCCGACGACCGCGTGGGTCTCGCCTGCCGGCACGACGAGGTCGACGCCGCGGAGCACGTCGGGGTGGTCGGCGTACCCGGCGCGGATGCCGTGCAGGCCCACTTCCCCGCGCACCGGTCGCGGCAGCGGGTGCTCGCCGGGCAGCACGTGCACCGGCTCCTCGAGCAGCCGCAGGATTCGGGTCGTCGAGGCTCGGCCGCGCTGGTAGAGGTCGAGCACCTCGGCCACGTCGGTGAGCGGCCAGAGCAGCCGCTGGGTCATGAACACCAGCACCGAGTACAGCCCTACCGCGAGCTCGCCACGGAGCGTGAGGATTCCGCCGAGCAGCAGGGTGAAGGTGAAGCCGGCGAGGATCGCCATCCGCACCAGCGGGACGAACGCCGCCGAGGAGCGGATGGCTTGCTCGTTGGCCGACCGGTAGGCGAGCGAGGCGGTCTCGATGCGGGTGCGCTCGCGCGACTCGGCGGTGAACGCCTTGATCGTCGTGATGCCGCCGAGGTTCGCCGACAGTGCCCCGGAGAGGTCGGCGACGCTCTGCCGCACTCGCGCGTAGAGCGGTTCGAGCCGCCGCTGGAACAGCAGCGAGCCGATGACGATCACCGGGATGGGAGCGAAGGCGAACCCGAACAGGGTCCACGACGATGCGGCGAAGATGCCGCCGACGAGGATGACGTTGAGCGTGGTCTGCAGGATGGCCGGGGCGCCGATATCGAGGAACCGCTCCAACTGGTTGACGTCGTCGTTCAAGGTAGCCAGGGTCGAGCCGGCCGAGCGGCTCTCGTGCCAGCCGACATCGAGGTGCTGCACGTGGTCGTACGCCTCGACCCGCAACTCGTGCTCGACGCCCTGGGCCAGACCTCGCCAGAGCAGCGCCGCCGCGTACTGGCTGGCCGACTCGACCACCCATACCACTCCGTTGACCACGGCGAGCCAGACCAACTGGGTGGTGCGCGACTCGACCCCGAGTACCTCACCGACGAAGGAGTCGGCGCCGCGTACCACGACGTCAACGGCCGCCCCGATGAGCAGTTCGGGGAAGATGTCGGCCGTCTTGTTGAGCACCGAGCACGCGACGGCGGCGATGAGGCGCCCCCGGTACCGCCGATACCGGGACCACAGCGCCCGCAGGGGAGCGCCGACGGTCGAGGTGGTCGTCGTCGATGGGGTCACGGTCGTCGAGGCTAGATGCTCGGACCCACCGCGGCTCCAGGTGTCGCGCCGGTCCTTATCGACAACGCGCCCGTCAGCGGTCAGGTCAGGTCGCCCTGATTGACCGCTGACCCGATGTCGCCGGCGCGATGCAGGTCACTCGCCGAACAGCGGAGCCATCGACGCCTCCGGCGGGAACATCGCGTCGAGTTCGGCGGACAGTTCCGCGGAGAGGTCGACGTCTGCGGCAGCGGCGATCGAGGCGATGTTGGCCACCTTGCGGGTACCGGCGAGCGGCACGACCGGTTCGCGGTGGCGGGACAACCAGGCGAGCGCCAGGGTCGACGGCGCGATCCGCTCGCGGGCGGCGACGGAGCGGAACTGGCTACTCAGACCGGCGACGCGCTCGCCTTCGGCGCCGGCGAAGCGCGGCATCCAGGAGCGCATGTCGCCTGGTTCGGCACCGGGCACCGCGCCGGCCAGCACGCCCCCGCCGAGTGGGCTCCACGCGACCAGCGTGACGCCGAGCTCGTCGAGCGCCGCAATCCGGCCCTCGGTCTCCGGGCGGCGCCACAGCAGCGAGTACTGGTCCTGCGTCGCAGCGATCGGATGAACGGCCGCGGCTTCGCGAAGCTGTGGGACCGAGCAGTTCGACACCCCGAGGAACCGCACCTTGCCCTCGGCGACGAACTCGGCCATCGCCCCCACGGACTCGGCCACGGGGACGCTCGGGTCGGGGCTGTGCAGGTAGTACAGGTCCACCGATTCCACCTCCAGCGCAGCGAGACTGGCGTCCAGATGGCGACGAAGCGTGGCCGGAGCGCCATCCGGAGTGATCTGTCCGTCCGCTCCGGTGGTGAGTCCGCCTTTGGTCGCGAGGGTCACCTCGTCACGCCGGCCGGCGAGCGCCTTTCCGACAAGCACCTCGTTGGTGCCCCCGCCGTAGAGGCGCGCGGTATCGATGAACGTGACGCCGGCGTCGAGTGCGGCGTGGATCGTGGCGATGCTCTCGGCCTCCTCGGCGGGTCCGTAGACGCCCGGCGAGAGTGCCATGGTGCCGAACGCGACGGCCGAGACCTCGATGCCGGTGTGTCCCAAGGGTGTGGTCCTCATCTGTCGTCCTTCACTGTCGGTGTCCGTCGGTGTCGTCCGGGTTCAGAACTGGGTGCCCCACGGGCCCATGCCGCGGATCTTCGTCGGGGTGATCCGGATGACGAAACCGGCCGGCGGGTTGGGCATTGGCGGGAACGAGACGCCGGGGCCGATGTATCGGTAAGCCAACTGTTGCAACAACTCTGGCGCGCCGCCTTCCGTCACCTCCGCGGTTCCCTCGATGACGAGGTAGTTCGTCATGCCGTGTTGGTCGCCGGCGGCCTCGATCGACAGGCTGACGCGGGCGTCGCGGCTGATGTTGGTGAGTTTCTGGTCCATCATCAACTTGCCGATGACGACCTGGTCGCCGTCGAGGTCGACCCATACGCAGGTGGTGTGTGGACGTCCGTCCGCGTGAATCGTGGTGAAGTGGGCCAGCCGCCCCGACGTCACGACGTCGCGAACTTCCTGGATCATTGTCTCGGGCACGGTAGTCCTCCGATGTCGCTGTTTCAACTGTCCGGTTGATTCGACCGTATCGCCGCGGGTACGGCGATGCAACCACTAGACGCCAACTGTTTCAACTGAACGGTTGAGCCACCGAGTAGAGTCCGACCGTGGACATCGATGTCGAGCGCACCAAGGCCGAGCGTACGAAGGCTCAGATCCTCGACGCCGCCATCGCTGAGTTCGCCGACGGCGGGCTCTCGGGCGCTCGGGTGGACCGGATCGCCGAACGGGCCGGGGTGAACAAGCAGCTCATCTACTACTACTTCGGTGACAAGTCAGGGCTCTTCGACGCTGCGGTGCAGGCAATGGCGTTGCGCTTCAACCGAGTTCGGGCGACATTGCCCGACGAGCCGTCCGAGCGGCCGGCCGCGTACTTCCGGGGCGCAGCCGGCGACGTCGACGTCATCCGGATGCTGCAGTGGGAGGGCCTGCAGGTCGGTGAGCGGTCGGTCGTCGCCGAGCAGGAGCGCACCGCTCACCTGCGGCGGGCGGTCGGGTCGTGGCGCCGAGATCGCGCGTCGGGTGCCATCGACGCCGAGTACGACGTGCGTCAGTTGTTCCTGTCCATGCAGGCACTGGCGGCGCACCCGTTCGCGTTTCCCCAGATGACCCGGTTCATCACGGGGAGGAACCCCAGCGACCCGGCGTTTCAGCGTTCCCGGGTGCGGCACCTCCGCCACCTCGGCCGTCGGCTCTTCGGCTGAGCCGGGTCGTGCCAGTTCATCATCGGCGCAGCGGAGGGACCGTGCGATGGGTCCAGACGCGCAGCGCCCACTCGAACGGCCCGTAGTGGTAGCGAGCCAGCCACCACGAGGCAAGCACCTCCAGGGTCGCCCACACCCCGAGCGCGATGAGCGCGGCGGCGAACGCTCCGAGCTGGCCGAAGAGTCCGAGTCCCCAGCCACAGAAGATCGCCGACAACAGGATCGACTCGCCGAGGTAGCCGGTGAGCGACATCCGGCCCGCCGGCGCCGCAACCGCGAGCACCTGCCCGCCACGACGGGTGCTCGTGCCCAAGGCCGCGAGGGCGACGTACCCCCCGGTGAGTAGCGGCGCGGCGGCGAACCCGAGGGCGACGGCCACCGTCTGCTGCACCGACCCGGCGCCTCCGTCCACCGCGAGCAGCCCCGAGACGACTCCGGCCGGCAGCCCGACGACGGCGCCCACAACGAGCAGGCGCCGCCAGAGCGGGCGGTGTTCGGCGGGATGAGCCAGCAGCCCGCGCCGACCGGCCACCAGGCCGAGCAGGAAACAGCCGAGGGCGAACGGCCAGTTGAGTACCCCGAGGGCGACGAGCACGCCGGGCAGCGCCTCCGCGCGCGCCGCCGCTGCGTCGGTGAACGAGCCGAGGAACGCCCGGTCGATCGGTGCCGGGTCGGCGACGAAGCCGCCTTGGCTGCCCGGGTCGGCGAGCACCAGCATCACCAGCGACGCGAGGACGAGGATGCCGCAACTGAATGCGACGGCAGCGGCGCGCAGCGCTGTGGCGTCGCTGCGCCGCACGAACCACGGCAGCGTCATCCCGAGCACGGCGTAACTGAGCAGGATGTCGCCGACGAAGAAGAGCACGGCGTGCGCCAGCCCCAGAGCGGCCAGGCCGACCAGCCGCCTGCGGTACCGCCGGATGCCGTCGGTGCGCTGGATGCCGTCGGTGTCGTCATCCGCCCGGAAGCTCCCGGCGCCCGGTGGTCGGGTACCCGAGCGCAGCATCAGCGTGAGGCTGTAGCCGAAAAGGAACGAGAACAGCAGGTAGTACTTGCCCTGCGCGAAAGCGACGACGACGAACTGGGTGATGACGTCGGCCACGGAGCGCTGGGCGTCGAGGGTGAAGCCGGTATTGCTGATGGCGAGGAACGGCATGTTCACCAGCACGATGCCGAGCAGGGCGAGGCCGCGCAGCTGATCGGGCAGTTGCTGGCGGGTCGTGATCTGACGGGGAACGGTGGTGCTCATGACAGCCTCCGTACCGGCGTGGCGACGATGCCGACCACGCCGCAGGCCGTGACCACCACCGCACAGCTGACGAACAGCACCTGGGTCGATGCTCCGAGCAGTAGGCCCGCGAGGGCCAGTCCGAGCGGGTCGAGGGCAACGGTGGCGACGGCGACCAGGCTCATCACCCGGCCCAGCAGCGCCGCAGGGACGCTGCCCTGCAACCAGGTCACCACCATGACGCCGAGGTAGCCGCCGGCGGCGCCGATGCCCACGGCCGCGAGCACCACCGCCGTCGCAGCTGCCACGAGACCCATGACGGCGAGCAGGGCTCCGATCGACGCGACAAGGACCGCGGTGACCAGCGCCGGGCGGCGCGGCATCCGGAACCAGGCGGCGGCGAGGAGGCCGCCCACCGAGCCGACACCGAACGCCGACAGCAGCCAGCCGAACCCGGTCGACGACCCGAGCGCCTCGGTGCTCAGCGCGGCGCCGCCGACGACGACCGGCGCGACGACGAACACGTTGAGGACAGTCAGCACGACGATGGCGTACGCGACCATGGGGGTGCGCCGTGCCACGGAGAGGCCGGCTCGCAACGCGCTGCGGACACTCTCGCTCGCCGCGCCCGGATCGGCGGCTCGGCCGGTGACCCCGGCGCGTCGCAGCGACCTGGTGAGGAGCCAGGTGGCGACGGTGGACAGGCCGGCCGCCGCCGCGATCACGACGAACGACGGGCGGATGCCGACGGCCGCCACCGTGGTCGCGACCGCCGCCGGGACCACCACGTCGGCCACCGCCTCGGTGCCGTGCAGCACCGCGTTCGCGCGGGGCAGGGCTGCGCGGTCGACCACCGCCGGTGGGAGGGAGAGCGCGGCCGGCTGATGGAAGGCGTCGGCCAGCCCCCCGGCCGCGGCGATCACCGCGAGCACTGGCAGAGACGGCTCGCCGTAGACGACCAGGGCCGCGAGCGCACCGAGCACGACCGCGTGGACGGCGCTGGTGACGGCGACCACCCGGGCGGGCCCCCAGCGGTCACTGGTCACGCCACCCAGCGGCAGGAGGAGTGCCTGTGG
Organism: Dermatophilaceae bacterium; assembly: GCA_051650465.1. Classification (GTDB taxonomy): domain Bacteria; phylum Actinomycetota; class Actinomycetes; order Actinomycetales; family Dermatophilaceae; genus JBOFLG01. The sequence continues at coordinate 12,320 of JBOFJB010000266.1, forward strand.
CACCGCCGCCGCAGCGAGTACGGCACCGAGCGAGGCGCCGGCGCCCCAGCGCTCGAGCACCAAGAGAGTGAGCGCCACGAAGACCGCCTGGCTCGCGACGGAGGCCAGGCCCTCGGCGAGGACCAGCCAGCCGAACCCCGGACGTCGCCAGATCCCGCCGGATGGCGGCCGTGACGCGGCGGTCGTCGTGGGCGACATCGCCAATGAAGTGGTACGCGAGGGGCCCATTTACTCAGCATAAGCGGTACCCGCCAGATCCACATCACAGATGCGAAGATGACTTGTGCGAGTCGACGCCCAACGGAATCGCGAGCGCATCCTCCAGGTGGCGGCTGCGGTGCTCGCCGACGATCCCGCGGCCACCTTCGACCGCGTCGTCGAGCGCAGCGGGCTCGGGCGCACCACGGTGTTCCGGCACTTCCCCACCCGTCAGGACCTCGTGCGAGCCCTGTTTCAGGACGCGTTCGACTCGGTGGCTGCCGCGCTGGACGACGCCCGGCTCACCGACGATGCACCGCTTCCGGAACTGCTCACCCGAGCCGCGCATGCGCTGGCCGGGGTGAGCAGCCAGCACCACATCCTGCTCGGCGGAGGCGGTGCCGACCCCCGGGACAGCGAGCTCGCCGAGAGTTACCTCCAGGCGATGAGCCGGCTGACCGACCTCATGGCAGCAGCCAAGCGTCGACACCAGCTCGCCGACGACCTGCCGGACTGGTGGTTGGTTGACACCTTCGTCGCGCTCCTCGTCACGGCTGGTGACGCGATCGACGAGGGACGGCTCGCGGCCGAGGACCTCGTCGCGCTGACCCTGCGCACGTTCCTCCGTGGTGCCGAGCATCCGGATGCTCGGTGATCCGCCGGGGATGGCGGTGACCGGTCGCCTGGTGGCCGGCGTGGTCACCCGGTTCGGTCAGGTGCTCGCGACCGCTGCCTCGTTCGACGGAAGCCGCGAACTGTGCGTGCGTGGCGTGACCACGACCTGCGCGCCGTGCCGGGGGACGCTGGTGACGTTGCGGACCGCCGGCTCCTCGGGCCCGACGGCCAGCAGGTCATAGGCCGAGAACACCTCGCGCAGGACCGCCACACCCTCCATCAGCGAGAACCCGGCGCCGATGCACCGGCGCACCCCGCCACCGAACGGCAGCCAGGTGGTCGGCGGCGGACTGGCGCCGAGGAACTGCTCGGGCCGGAACGTCTCGGGGTCGGGGTGGTTCTCGGGCAGTGCGTGCGCCAGGAGGATCGAAGCACCTACCGTGACGCCGGCCGGCAGGTCGATGCCGCCCACGGTGGCCGGTGCCTTGAGCGTGCGCGCCACCATGGCGATCACCGGATGCCGCCGCATCGACTCCTTGAGCACCGCCTCGAGCCAGTCGTCGTCGCCGGTGTCGGCCGCCTCCCGCGCCCGCCGGCGCTGCTCGGGCGACCGACCGACCTCGTGCAGCGCCCAGGCCAGGGCCGTGGCGGTGGTCTCGTGCCCGGCGAGGAGCAGCGTCACCAGCTGGTCGCGCAGCTCGGCGTCGGAGAGCCGGTCGCCCTCGTCATCCACCCGGATCAGTTGGGAGAGAACGTCATTGCGCTCCGCGAGGTCAGCCACCGCGCGCCGCTCGCGGATCAGGTCGTTGATCACCAGGTCGAGTTCGGCGATGGTCGCGCCGGCCTTGCGCCAGATGCCGAGCCGTCGCAGTCCGGGGATCGCCGGGCCGACGAGCACCAGCGGCCGGACATCGACGATGCCGCGCACGAGCGGCCGCAGCCGGGTCAGCTGCCGTTCGTCGGTGACTCCGAAGACCACCCGGAGGATCACCTCGAGCGTCAGGGCGTTCATCCGGTCCAACGACCGGAGCGTCACGCCGGGCTGCCAGGACGAGAGTTCGGCCTTGGCGGCGTCGGTGATCATGCTCTCGTAGCCGCGCATCGCCCGGCCGGCGAAGGCCGGCATGAGCAGGCGCCGGGCCCGCTTGTGCTCCGCGCCGTCGACCAGTAGCAGTGAGCGCGGGCCCATCACCGGGCCGAGCACGCTGTTGGCCTCACCGGCGCGGAACATCTCCGGGTCGCCGGCGAAAACGTCGCGCACGGCATCCGACCGGGTGAACACGACGATCGTCCGTGGCGAGGGCAGGACACGCACCGTGAACACCTCGCCGTAGCGGCGCTGGAGCCACGGCACGAACCGGTGCCGGTAGCGGAGCATCCCGGCGCTCTGCACGAGACGCGGCAGGCGGGGGCCGGGCGGCAGGGCGGACAGGCCGGAGGGCGACATGCCTCATCGTCGCACCGTTGGGCTGGCGGGTGCGATCGCAGCGACCAGCTCGACGGTCAGCGGACGCGCTCCTCGCCGCGGTGAGTGGGCGTCGTCCGAGTTCTCGGAACATGCTCCGACGACGCCGCAACCCCGCCCTGGCTACCGATGTGCGCCGACCAGTTCGACAGCCGGATCACGTTCTGCAAGAGCAGTATCGAAGGTCGCGAGCCGGGCCTCTCGGGCCCTTGCCAGGGCCAACAGGTAGCTGTCGGTGACCTGGCGATGGCCGCGGATGCCGGCCAGGTCGACATCCGTCCGGCCGTGGCGAACCAGCGCTGGGCGGCCGGCGCGAACTCGTGACTCGTCACGATCAGTGGGATCACGACGTTCGCGTCGAGAAGCAGGGCAGCGGGGAGGCGGCGGCGACGCGCGATCAACTCATCGACCGAGCGCGGTCAGGGTCTCGCGGAGGGCGGCGCGGCCGTGGTTGATCCGTGACTTGACGGTACCCACCGGGATGGCCAGGCGTTCGGCGATCTCCTCGTACGACATCCCCATCAGGTCACGCAGCACCACCGGCTCGACGACGTGCGGCTTGCTGTCGGTGAGCTTCTCCAGGGCGTCGACGAGGTCGACCCGGGCGCCGGCCAGGACGCTCATCCGGCGCGGGTCGGCGATGTCGGGAACGTCCCCGGCCAGCACCGGCGCATGGCTGCGCATCCGCCGGTAGGTGGCGAAGGAACTCCGGGCCACCACCGGGAACATCCAGGTGGTGAACCGGCTGCGCCCCTCGAAGGAACTGACTCCCCGGGCCACAGCCAGCAACGCCTCCTGGCACGCGTCCTCGGCGTCCGCGATGTAGGGGAGGACCCGCTGGCATCGGCGCAACACCTGAGGGCGCACGAGGGTGAGCAACTGGTCCAGGGCAGCGGCGTCGCCCGCTGCGGCCTGACGGGCGAGCCGATCCAACTCGTCGGCCTGGTCCACCCTCTCGGCCGCCGATTCGGTCACGGGCTCACCGTAGCGGTACCAGTCGGCCGTCCGTCGCCCACCGCCCGATCAGGCAGACTGGGTCCATGGGCCTGCCCGAGCACGTGGGTCGACTGCGGGTGCTCGGGGCGCTCGGGAGTGGCGCCTTCGCCACGGTGTGGCGAGCGTTCGACCCCGATCTCGACGGCACGGTCGCCATCAAGGTGCTGGCCGACAATTGGGCCCGCCGGGCCGACGTGCGCGAGCGGTTCCTCACCGAGGCCAGGCTGCTGCGGCGGGTCGACAGCGACCGGGTAGTGCGGGTCTACGACGTGGGGACGCTGGATGACGGGCGGCCCTACCTGGTGATGACCTACGCGGATGGCGGGTGCCTGGCCGACCGGCTGGCGGCCGGGCCGTTGCCGGCGGACGAGGCGCTCGCGGTGCTGCACCAGGTCGCTCTGGGCCTGCACGTGCTGCACTCCCACGGAATCGTGCACCGGGACGTCAACCCGCACAACGTCCTGTTGCTGAACCGTCCGGCGCCAGACGGTGTACCTGGCCAGCGGGTGCTGCTTGCCGACCTCGGCGTCGCCAAGGACCTGCACTGGGCATCGGGTCTGACTCAACCGGCCGGCACCGGCGACTATCGAGCGCCCGAGCAACGGCAGTACTCGACCGATGTCGGCCCGGCCAGCGATGTCTACGCGTTGGCGGTCCTGGCCGGGGCGCTGCTCGACGATCCACTGCCGCCCGCTGCCCGTGGCGTGTTGAGTCGCGCGATGGACCAGGACCCGGCGGCCCGCCCGCCCCAGGCAGGTGACCTGATCCGCGATCTGCGGCACGCGCTGGCGCCGCAGCCCATGCCGCCGCCCGATGTCGTCCCGTCGCCCGTCATCCGGCTTCGCTCTGGGCCCGGGCCCGGGCCCGGGCCGGCTGCCGCGCTGGACCCCCCTGTCACGGCCGGCCCAGCGGCGACGCCGGGGAGGCCGCGCCGGTTCGTTCGGCGCGGCATCGTCGCCGGCGCGGCAATCGCCGCGGTCGGCGTGCTGTCCGCCGGGGGAGCGGCGGCATGGGGCCGGGCCTCCACCTACTCCTCGCCGGATGACGTCGTGGCCGCCCGGCTGACCCCCGGCTGGGCGACCACGAGCGGGAGCAGCCCGCCCAGAGTTCCCGGGGTGACCGTCAGGTCGTCCGGCATCAGCCTCGCCCGCGGTGACCACCGGGTGCTGGTCGCGGCCGCGACGCGTCGAGTGCCGGCCGCCGGTGTGGCGTCCGCAGTCCGGCACGCTGAGTGCGGCGCGGTTGCCGCTCAGTCGATTACCGCCGACGACCTCAGCGGCACCGCTTTCGTCTGGCGTCGGTGCCCCGGCGGAGAGAGCTTCACCGAGATCGGACTGCAGCACCCTCGTGGGACGGTCTACGTCGCAATCGCCGGGCCGGGCGGCGGCCCGTCCGCCGAGGACGTGCTGTCCGGGTTGACCATCCGCTGGTGAACCCGTGGTCCGGGCGTCCCGGCTGTACGGCGGGGCGCCCGGACCAGGTGCTGGTGCCGGCTGGCGTGGGCCAGCAGGCCCCGGCGGGGTCAGCAGTTGAAGATGCCGGACACCGTAACGGTGCCGTCGCCGGCCAGCGACGCGCCATCCAGTCGCATGCTGGTCGGCGAGAGGAACACCACGTCTTCGAGGTTGCCGAGCCACTCCCCAGTCCACTCCCCAGAAGCCGTGGTCACCGTGATGGTGCCGATGGCCGGGCCTTTGGCCTCGACGACCAGCTGTCCGCCGCGGGGAAGGGCGGCGGTGAGAGTGCGGATGTCGCCTTGGGCCTTACAGGAGGCCTTGGTGACCGAACCCTGCTGAGCGACCGCCCCGGTCAGGGCGACCTGGCCGGTGGCCCCGAAGGTGCCGAGCCGTTCGCCGCCGCCGGACTCGGGGCCGAGGTCGCCGTAGGTCGCCGCGCCGGAGGGCGTGCCCGACGCGCTCGGCCCGCTGCTCGGACCCGCGGACGAGCCGTCGGAGGACACGCTGCCGCCGTCGGGGCCGATCGACACTGATGAGTCGCCGGAGGACACATTGCCGCCGTCGGGGCCGACCGACACCGACGAGCCGTCCGAGGACACGCTGCCGCCGTCGGGGCCGACCGACACTGATGAGTCGCCGGAGGACACGCTGCCGCCGTTCTCGTCGATGCAGACCGAGGCGTCTCCGGACCTGACGCAGCCCCCTGGAGTGGTCTCACCGGCGGACGTCAGCGAGACGTCTCGCTCGGTGCCGCACGCAGTGAGGCTGGCGATCAGCGCGGCCGTCCCGAGGCCCACGACCAGCGGCCGGATGAGGTGGTTCGTCGTGCGGGTCACGACAGGGAACATAGTTGACTCCTCGATGTTGGGGCGCTGGCGGCCC
>JBOFJB010000267.1:0-2272 GCA_051650465.1 Dermatophilaceae bacterium
ACCGTGCGTCACCCGGGTCGGGCGACGCAGAGCTCGTTGCACTCGGGGAGCCACCACGCCGTCGTACTCGGCGACCGCACCCGGTTCACGGTCGTGTTCGACGCACGAAAATCGAGGTTGTTCGGCCGCCTTGCCGATAAGTAGCACCGACGGAAGGCTGACCGCCGCCCACCGAGATGTTCTCGCCCCAGTCGTCCCGAACGTGAGGTCCGCATGTCCCGCCCGAGATCCACCATCGCCGTCGTCCTCGCCGCACTCGCCATGTCCGTCGGTCCCGTGACGACCGTCGCGACCGCCGCGTCACCGGCCGCACCTGCCACAGCGGCGCCGGCGGAGGTCGAGGATGCGGCGTCGCCGACCGGGAAGGCGTGGTCCTTCATCCGCAACGGCGACACGCTCACGGTGCCGCAGGACGTGGCCGCCGGCACCGACGAGCTGGTGGCGACCGCGCGCGCCGACCTGTTCGAGGGCGCGCCACGACTCGATCTGAGCGTGTCCGGCGGGACGGTCGGCCGAGAGGTGTCGTCGACGACGTACGCGAAGGTGTCCTTCGGTGAGGTGACAGTGTCGGCGGACGAGCCGGTGGTCGCGACCATGGCCGACGACCGCTACGACGGTGCCGCCGACCGGGACCGCAACGTCCACCTCGCCTCGGTCGCCCTCGAGCCGGTCTCCGCGGCGAGCCCCGCGGCGGGCTCCGCGGCGACGATCGACACGACGTACACGGCGGACGGCTCGCTCTTCCTCAACCCGGAGCGCGGTTTCCACGACAACATCGACACCAGCGGGACGTTCGCCAGCACCCGCGCGAACGGGTACACGATGTCGCGGTTCATCATCCGTCTGGACGAGTTCCGGAGCGGTCCCCTCTCGCAGGGCAAGCTCGACGAGATCGATGCCTCGTTGACCGAGGCTGCCGAGTCCGGGGTCAAGGTCATGCCCAACTTCATGTACAACTTTCCCGCCGGCGTGGACGTCGAGAACGACGCGTCGAACGTCGATGCACCACTGGACGTCGTGCTGGGTCATCTGGACCAGCTGAAGCCGCTGTTCGAGGAACACCGGGGAGTCATCGCGACCATGTACAACGGGTTCATCGGGGCGTGGGGGGAGTGGCACAGCTCGAGCAACGGCCTCGACAAGGAACCGGCCCGCAGCCAGATCTGGAAGAAGATCCTCGAGGTGCTGCCGCCGGATCGGATGATGACCACCCGGGCCATCCCCGCCTACGAGGAGATGACCGGCGCGGGGATGACGAAGGAGATGGCGTACGACGGCTCCGAGATCGCCCGGACCGGAATGGCGAACCAGTGCTTCCTCGCCACCGAGAGCGATGCCGGGTCCTACGACTGGCAGGACCCGGAGAGCGACATGAAGGTGCTGGAGGGCTTCAGCACCTACACCCCGATCATCGGTGAGACGTGCCAGATCGAGAACGAGACCACGCGCAGCGACTGCGAGACTGCGCGCGGCGACCTGGAGCGGTTCCACTGGAGCTCACTGAACGCGGAGTTCCACGAGCCGACGTTGACGAAGTGGAAGAAGGACGGCTGTTACGAGGAGTTCGACCGGCGGATGGGGTACCGGTTGGAGCTGAAGAGCTCCTCGGTCCAGGAGTCGGTGAAGGCGGGTGAGGCGTTGTCGGCGTCGTTCGTGGTGCGCAACGTGGGGTACGCGGCGCCGTTCAACCCGCGTGGTCTGGATGTGGTGCTCCGGAACAAGGACACCGGTACCACGTATCCGATGAGCGTCCTGAAGGAGCGGGACGCGGCGTTGGACCCGCGGATGTGGTTCCGGGAGGCCGGTGAGGTCACGGCGAGTGCGGCGCCGGTGGTGCCGGCCGATGTTCCGGCCGGGACGTACGACGTGCTGCTCGGTCTGCCGGATCCGGTGCCGGCGCTGTCGACCCGCCCGGAGTACAGCATCCGGTTGGCCAACCAGGGTGTGTGGGAAGAGTCGACCGGGCTGAACCTGCTCGCCACCGGGGTGACGGTGACCCGGTAGGGCCCGTCGCCGGGGGCGCCCGTGGGACGGGCGCCCCTGCGGTATGCGGAGGGTGGTCGCTGCCGCGGTAGCGTCGCAGCATGGACGAGACGAGCGGTGCCGACTGCCTGTTCTGCCGGATCGTGTCGGGCGACGTACCGGCCCACGTCGTCGCCGACACCGAGCACTCGCTGGCCTTCCGGGACATCGACCCGAGGGCGCCGACGCACGTGCTCGTCATCCCGCGCCGTCACGTGCCGAACCTCGCGGCGCTGGCCGCGGCATCCGC
>JBOFJB010000268.1:0-1968 GCA_051650465.1 Dermatophilaceae bacterium
CGCGGCGGCGGCACCGACGATCGCGCCGATCCCGGCGGGCCACCACCCGCAGGCCACGACGACGCCGAAGGCCGCGACGAGCAGTGCCAGGTCGGCGGGCAGGAACTCCGGGAGCAGCACGATGTGGGCGGTGAACGTCACGAGCACGAGTCCGAGGACCAGGGCCGGCCGCCGTCGAGCCCAGGGCAGGGGCGCGACCTGGGCCACTGCCAAGGCCAGGGCCGGCAGGATGGCGATCGTCCCGTCGACGACGACATACGCACAGGAGGCGAGGAGCAGCGCCGCTGCCATCACCCGGTCGCCACGCTGCCCCACGAAACCACCATAGGGCGCGGCCGGTCGTCATCCTGTCGGGTTAGCCCGTGGGGACGATCCGGGCGGGGCGGAATCGTCTCGGGAGGTGATGCGCGGGCTCCTCAGGCACAGGCAGGCTGGCCATGTGATCGAGGTACAGCAGCTCACCCGCACCTTCGGGAGGGCCCTCGCGGTCGACGACCTGTCCTTCACGGTGCCCGACGGCTCGGTCACCGGCTTCGTCGGGCCGAACGGTGCCGGGAAGTCGACGACGTTGCGCTGCCTCACCGGGCTCGACACCTGGACCTCGGGGCGGGCGACGATCGACGGCGTCGCCTACCGGCAGCTGCACCGGCCCGCGCACGTCGTGGGCGCCCTGCTCGACCCGTCGTGGGTGCACCCCGGCCGTACCGCCCGAGCGCACCTGCGCTGGGTCGCCCGGGCCGCCGGCGTACGCATCGGGCGCTGCGACGAGGTCCTGGAGCTCACCGGCCTCGCGCAGGTGGGACGCCACCGGGTCTCGTCCTTCTCGCTCGGGATGCGGCAGCGACTCGCCCTCGCTACCGCCCTCCTCGGCGACCCGAGGTACCTCGTGCTCGACGAGCCACTCAACGGGCTGGACCCCGACGGCATCCACTGGATGCGGACGCTGCTCCGGCAGTACGCCGACGACGGCCGGACCGTTCTCGTGAGCAGCCACCTGCTCTCCGAGCTCGAGCTCGTCGCCGACCGCATCGTCCTCATCGGTCGCGGCCGGCTCGTCGCGGAGCACACGACGCAGGACCTCCTCGCGCGGTCGCGAGGTGCGCGGGTGCTGCTGCGGATGGAGGGCGACGCGCGGCCGCTGCTGCAGGCCCTCGCCGAGGACGGCTGGGAGGTGTCGTACGACGACGGCGCACACGTCCTGACCGGTCCGGGCAGCAGCGATGACGTGGGCCGGATGTGTGCGCTGTACCGGGTGGTCGTGCTCGAGCTCCGCCCGGACCGGCCCCGCCTCGAGGAGGCGGTCCTGCACGCCACCCAGGACCGGCGCGAGTACGTGAGCGGCGGTGCCGTATGACCGTCACGGTACTCTCCGCCCAGATGCGCTCGGAGGCGGACAAGACGTTCTCCCTGCGCTCGACGTGGGCCTGTCTGGCCGTCGCGGTCCTCGCGACCGACGGGCTGGGCCTGCTGCAGGTCGTGGGCCAGTCGGCGGCGACCGCGGGCGACCTGGCGGCCGGCGCGGGCCTGGCGATGCTCGTCATCCTGGCCTTCGGGGCCGTCATGGGCACCTCGGACGTGCAGTTCGGCACCCTGCGCACCACCCGCCTGGCCCAGCCGAACCGGGTGGCCGGCTACCTGGGCAAGGTCCTCACCGTCGCGGCGGTCGGCGGGCTTGCCGGTCTCACGGCCGGAGCGGTGCTGCTCGGCATCGCCGGTGCGTCGGGCAGCATCGCGTTCGACGCGGACCTGCTCCGGGCAACGCTCGGTCAGGGCGTGGTCTTCTTCCTCGCTGCCGGGGGAGCTTGTGCCGCAGGCCTGTTGCTGCGACGCACCGGACTAGCGGTCGCGTCGCTCATCATCTGGGTGCAGGCGATCGAGCCCCTGTCCTCCCTCGTCCCCGAGGTGGGCCCAGCGGCGCGCCCGTGGCTGCCGTTCCTCAACTCGATCATGTTCACCAACCCGGCGCAG
>JBOFJB010000269.1:0-2470 GCA_051650465.1 Dermatophilaceae bacterium
ACTACTACACCCGGTTCGTGCCGGGCGCCGACGACGACGGCGTGGTGCGCTTCCTGCTCACCGCCGCCGCGATCGGCACGCTGTACAAGCAGAACGCGTCGATCTCGGGTGCCGAGGTGGGCTGCCAGGGCGAGGTGGGCTCGGCCTGCTCGATGGCCGCCGGTGCGCTGACCGAGGTGCTCGGCGGCACACCGCCGCAGGTCGAGAACGCCGCCGAGATCGGCATCGAGCACAACCTCGGCCTCACCTGCGACCCGGTGGGTGGGCTCGTGCAGATCCCGTGCATCGAGCGCAACGCGGTGGCCTCGGTGAAGGCGATCACCGCGGCGCGGATCGCGTTGCGCGGCAACGGCCGACAGGTGGTCTCGCTCGACCAGGCGATCCGCACGATGCGCGACACCGGCCGCGACATGTTGGTGAAGTACAAGGAGACCGCGCGCGGCGGCCTCGCGGTCAACGTCATCGAGTGCTGATCACCGGCGGATGACGACCCGGCCGTACCGGTCGACGGTCACGTGACCACCCGCGGCGTCACGAGCCGGCCTCGCCTGGCCGCGCGGCATCCGACTGCAGCCCAATCGGAAATCAGCCTTGACGACTCTTGGCTAATCCTGTTAGCTTTTGGCTAACAGGATTAGCCGAAAGGACGCAGACATGACCTCGACGCAGTACCTCACCACCCCCGCCGGCCGGCTCGCATACGACGTCACCGGCGACGGGCCGCTGGTGCTCGCCTCCCCCGGCCTCGGCGACCTGCGTTCGTCCTTCCGCTTCCTCCGGCCGGCGCTCCTCACCGCGGGCTACCGGGTGGCGACCGTGGACCTCCGCGACCATGGCGAGTCGAGCACCGGATGGACGGACTACACCGAGAACGCCGTCGCCGACGACCTGCTGACGCTCATCGACCATCTCGGCGGCCCCGCCGTGCTCGTCGGAAGCAGCTACAGCGGCGGTGCGGCCGTGGTGGCCGCAGCGCGGCGGCCCGCGGCAGTCCGGGCACTCGTTCTCTCCGGCGCCTTCGTGCGCGACGTGCCCCAGGGCGCCGGGGCGCGCCTCGCCGGGTGGCTGGTGTCCCGCACCCCGCTCGGCCGATCACTCTGGGGCCAGTACGTGCCGCGGCTGTACCCGACCCGCACACCCGAGGACTTCGACCAACGGCTCGCGGCCCTCAAGGCCAACCTCGCCGAACCGGGGCGGTGGCCGGCCGTGGCCGCGATGGCCGGCGCCAGCCACCAGACCGCCGAGGGCGCCCTGCCTCAGGTCACCGTGCCGACCCTGGTCGTCATGGGTACCGCCGACCCGGACTTCCCCGACCCGGCCGCCGAGGCGCGCCTGACCGCCGAGCGCCTCGGCGGCCACACCCGGCTACTGCTCGTCGACGGCGCCGGCCATTACCCGCACACCGACACCCCGGACCAGGTGGGCGCCGTGGTGGTCGACTTCCTCACCGACCTCCCCGCTCCGACGCCCCGACCGGCGGACGACCGGCGGGCGTGATGCCGCGCGCGGGCCTCAGTGCCGACCTCGTGGTGGCCCGAGCCGCCGACCTCGCCGACGCCACCGGACTGGACTCACTCACCCTGGCAGCGCTGGCCGACGAACTCGGCGTGCGGGTGCCCTCGCTGTACAAGCACGTCGGCGGATTGGCCGACCTACGCCGTCGGGTCGCGCTCGCCGGCCTGCGCGACCTGCACGCGCTGACCACGCGGGCACTCGCTGGTCGTACTGGCCGACACGCGCTCGCCGAACTGGCCACGTCCTACCGGGCGTTCGCCCGAGCACACCCCGGCCGGTACACCGCGACGCTGCGGGCGCCATCCCCGGACGACGCCGAACTGCGCTCAACGGCTGACGAGCTCACCGGCCTGCTCCTGGACCTCGTCGCCGGGTACGGGCACCAAGGGGACCACGCGGTGCACGCCGCCCGGACGGTACGAGCCGCCCTTCACGGTTTCGTCTCCCTGGAGTCCGCCGGCGGGTTCGGGCTACCGCAGCACCTCGACGCCAGCATCGCGGCACTCGTCGCGGTGCTCGACACCGGCCTGGCCGGGGCGGCCGGGCGCTGACACCTGCCGGAGCGGCACCCGAACCGGCCGGCGCCAGCCGCATTCCTAACTGAACACCACCGTCCGGTCACCGTTACGCAGAACCCGCGACTCGCAGTGCCACCGCACCGCCCGGGCCAGGACCCGCGACTCGACCTCCTCGCCGGCGCGCACGAGTTCGGCGGGCGCCATCCGGTGGTCGACCCGCACGACGTCCTGCTCGATGATCGGGCCCTCGTCGAGGTCGGCCGTGACGTAGTGGGCCGTCGCGCCGATGATCTTGACCCCACGGTCGAACGCCTGGTGATACGGCTTGGCGCCCTTGAACGACGGCAGGAACGAATGGTGGATGTTGATCACCCGCCCGGAGAGGTCCCGGGCGAAGCCGTCGGACAGCACCTGCATGTACCGGGCCAACACGACGA
>JBOFJB010000270.1:0-14297 GCA_051650465.1 Dermatophilaceae bacterium
TGACCGCGAGCGCGAGGGGCGAGACCTCGCTGCGTCCCTGACCGATGGCGGCGGCCGCGGCGTCGGTGCCGCCCGTGGTGGTGGGAACACTGCCGGCGAACGCACCGGACACCCCGAGCGTGTCACTCCAGTCGGCTCCGATGCCGAGTGCGCGGGCCGCCGCCTGGAGGTCGCCGCTGCCCAACCGCGCCGAGAGCCCGACGAAAGCGGTGTTGCACGACACGGTGAAGTCCTGGAAGAACGTCGGCGACCCGCTGATCGAGTCCCCGGCGAAGTTGCCGAAAGCCCGGCCGTCGACCGTCGTGGATGCCGGGCACGGGACTCGCGCTTGCGGATTCGTGATGCCGCGGGTCAGGTAGGCGTACGTGGTGGCGACCTTGAACGTCGAGCCCGGCGGGTAGCGGCCGGTGAGGGCCCGGTCGAACCCGCTCGCCGGCGAGTTCGCGGCGGCGAGCACTTCACCGGTCGGGACGTCGACGGCCACGATCGCGGCCGGCACATCGAGACCGGAGCCGGCCAGTGTGGCCTCGGCGGCTCGCTGCACCCGCGGGTCGAGCGTGGTCTCCACGTCGGCGCCGTCGCTGGCTGCCTGGTCGAACAGCTGCTCGCCGGTGTCGGTGACCACGCGCAGCCCGGCTGAGCCGGCGAGCGTCTGGTCGTACTGGCCCTGCAGGCCGCTCAGCCCGGCGCGGTCGCCTGCGACGTAGCGGCCCTCGCTGGCGTCCACGACCTCTTTGGTCACCTCCCCGAACGAGCCGAGCATGGGCTGGCCGAACGTCCGGGTGGGGCCGAGCGGTTGGGTGGCCGACAGCGCGATCACCCCGGCCAGTGCGTCGAGCCGGGCCTTCCGGGGTGCGTAGTCGGCCTCGCGGTAGGTGATGACCTGGATCGGCGCCTTCGAGCCGGCGCGGGTGGCGTTCGCGAGGTCGGTGACCAGCGAGCCGGCGTCGGCGCCGACCACCCGCTCGAGATCGGCGGCCGACTCCGGTGTTGCCTGTACCGGGTCGAGCTGCACCTGGTAAACGGCGCCCTGCGGCATCAGCGGCTGGCCGGCCCGGTCGAGCAGGTCGCCGCGGGTACGCGGGGTGCGTTCGAGCGTCATCCGCTGGCCGCGTTCGAGGCCGGGCGCCCAGGGCGAACTTCCGCCCGAGCCGGTGACCGACCAGACGCCGTCGCGCTCGACGAGCCGCACGGGCACCCGGTACTCCCAGTCGGTTTGGCCGGGAAGCGTCCAGGTGACCGTGACCTCGCCCCGCGCCGAGTCGCCGTCGGGCTCGGCCTCGCTCGCCTCGGTGTCGACCGCGGTGGCGCTGAGGCCCTCGGTGGCGGCAGTGAAGTCGTCGACCGCTCCCGGCTCGGTGAACTGCACGCCGGCGAACCGGCCGTCGGGCCACCCCGATGCGTAGGCGGCAAGGACGGTGGAGGCGGCCCGGGCGCGCTCGTCCGCGCGCTCGCGCCACTGTTGGTAGGTGAACGCGGCGACCGCGACCGCGGCGACGAGCACCACGACGATGGCAGCAACGACCCGGCGGCGTGGGCTCGACATGTCGCCATCCAACCCGAAGCGGACGTCGATGCGTAGCCCTGCGGTGTCGATGTTGTCTTTCGCGGACTCGCTCGACCGACCGCGCCACCGCCGCTAGCGCCGCCACCGTCCACGTCGGGTTCGGCACGTTCGACCGGTCGCACGAGGCGATGTACGTCGACCGGCGAGTTCGACGCCACGCAGGCGTCGGTCACGGCCCTGAGCGCCAGGCGCGGCGACATCCCGTAGTCTCCGATGGCTGAGTGATCCGTCGGGAGGGACAGTGGGAGAGGCCAACGATCTCGCGTCGTCGATCTTCGATGGTCGTCGTGATGATGCGGCCTCGATGCCGCTGCCTCGGCGACAACCCCGCACCGTGAGGGTGCTCGCACTCGCGATGGTGACGCTGGTGACCATCGGAGGGCTGGCGTCGTTGGGTGCCTGGGTGGCCCAGGATGCCAGTTCACCGCAGCTGCCGATGTCCACTGGTGTCGGTCCGAATCCCGCGGCCGTCGCCGCCGTCTCGCAGGCTGGTGAGGTCGCGCAGCTCGGCGAGTCCGGGGTGTGGGGAGAACTCCATCCGCTGCGAAGCGAGCCGTCCGCCAGTGGCGCCACGGTCGTCGCCTACCTCACGCGATCTGGCGCCCTCTGCATCGGATCCGTCCCGGCCACGGGCGCGAACACCCCAGTGCCGTCGTCATGCGATCCCATCAGACGACTGCCTAAGGCAGGTCTTGCCGCCGGGATCACGTACGAGCCGGCAGCCGCGTCGGCAGGCTCGTCCTCGGCCATTGCTCTCGGCATCGTCCGTGGTGAGGTCAGCCGGGTCGAGGTGCGAAGCGCGCGCGGGAAGTCGGATGCCGAGCTTGCACCGCTGCCCGCCGGGTTGGGCACGCTGTACTGGGCCGACACCGGTATGTCCTCCTCCAGCGCGGACATCCTCACCGTCGAGCGCGTGGTCTACAGCGGTGCGGATGCCGTCTTCGCATGTGCGGACATCGAGCCGGACTGCACCTAACGTCGGATTCATCGGCCCGATACATCTTGCCCCCCGGGGGGGCTGTTAGCGTAAAGGACGCGGGGCCGGCGGAGTACTTCCGCGGGAAGTTGGGCGCCCTGGTCTTGAATGAGCGCCTCATTCGTTCTGGTTCGGGGAAGTCTGTAACGAAGGGAACATTTGTGCGCAGTTCATTCGTCAGGACAGCAGCTGCCATCCTGTTCGTTGGGTTGATGGCCGTTTCAATTACTACTACTGCTCACGCCGACAAGAGAACCTCGTCGTCGACAGTCAGTTCGATCATTGCGTTCAAACTCGGGGGAACGTCCTACTATCAGCTCAACGATGGAGATGACTTCGGGCTGGATGTGGACTCCGGCATCGCCATCGACGCCCGGTGGGGCGGATGTTCGCCGAGTAGCGGTACCGGGGCTATCGTTTACGATATCCGCGCCGCCGAAACGCTAAACACTCTCGGGACGAACTTCCTGGCCGGTACATGCTTGCGGGTGCAATATCGCGGGTCGACCACGACGGGGTCGTTCACGTCGACTCAGTACTGGAGGTTCAACTTCGTGTGAGCACTGAACGACCGGCTGAATATCGAGGAACTAAATATTCTCACTCGAAAATCGCGTTTGGGTAAGAGGAAGAGACGACCTTGCAAAGCATTTCAATCGCCGTACTTTCGATTCTGTGTGCCGTAAGCGCGCCGGTCCTGGGTGGTTGTGGAAGTGCCAGTTCTTCGCCGCCGGCTGCTGATGCCAAGCGTGCGGCAGACGCGACAGCCGATCAGCAGGCCCGGCCGGGCCAGAAGGAAACGTATCTCCCGTTGCTTCGCAACTATCACGACCGGATGGATTGGCCGGCCGGCTACACCATCACTCCCGAGCAGATGTGGGAGAAGTCGGCCCCGAATGTGGGCCAGCTGATCCTCGACGACTCCGCTGCCCGAAGCCATGTGGGCATCATCAACCAGTGCGCCTGGTCGCTTACTGCGATCGACGCGGTGAAGGCAGGCACGGATACCTCCGCCGTACGGCAAGGTCTCCAGCAGTCCCTCGCGGTCATGCCGGAGTCGCAGTCGTTCGTCGACACGATGATCGGCGAGCTCGAGCTCGACAGCGTCGAGAGCTCGCAGCAGTTCGTCACGGCCAACAAGTGCGCCGCCGAACTCACACCGTGACCAGAGCCACGAGCACCCGAGCCGAGAGCGCAGCTCGGGTGCTCGTGGTTCTGGCATGCACGGCCGGCGTCACCGCATGTTCGTCGGCTCCCACGGTCGGAGACGGCGACCCGGTGACGCCACCGGTATCGGTACCCGCGGTGACCGTGAGCATCGAGACCGCCGACCTCTACCGCACTCGCGATGTCGAGGGAACCGTCGAACGGGTCGCTGCTGCATCCATCGCAGCTCCCATCGCCGGCGACTTCGACCCGGCCGATGGCATCAAGGTCGGCGTCGCGGTCGAGAAGGGGACCAGGCTCGGTGTTGTTCTCGTGACGTGCGAAACCGCTGCTCCACCTGTCGAAATCGAGTCTGACCGCGGTGCAGACAGCCTGTCGGCCTGTACCGAAAAGCGACACACGGTGCGCGCCAACGTCACTGGCACGGTGGAACAGGTATCGAACGGCGCGGTAGAGCTCGCAGCGACGGTCGTCACCGTCAGGCCGCCCGGGTACGTCATCCGCGCCGAGGTCTCCGACCCGAAAACTGTGTACGACCTCCGGCGCCCACCGTCGACCGCGAAAGCGCGCATCGTCGGCGGGCCCGCAGGCTTCACCGTGCGCTTTCTCGCGCGTCGATACGACTCCGACTCCGGCAAGGTCGAGTTGATCCTCGCGGTTCCGACATCGGTCGATGTCGTCGAGGGAGTGCGCGCCCAGGCCGCGTTCGTCATAGCCAGGCGGTCTGCGGTACCCACGTTGCCGGTGACCGCGGTACAAGGGTCCGATGGCACGGGGCAGGTGGTCGTCGTCGACGGCGACGATCGCAGAGTGGCCGCAGTCACGCTCGGCCAGTACGACACCGGGCGAGTCGAGGTCACCGGCCTGCCGCCCGGCGCCCGGGTACTGCGCTTTCCGCTCGCCGCTGACTTCGCCGCCGGCCCGTGACCTCCGTCGACGCTGACCTGGGGCGCCCGGTTATCGACGCGGTCGGGGTGTCGAAGTCCTTTACCACCCCGGGCGGCGTCGTCGAGTTGTTGCGCGCCGCCGAACTGCGGGTGGAGGCGGGCGCCACCGTCGCCGTGATGGGCCGGTCGGGCAGCGGGAAGAGCACCCTGCTCAGGGCGCTCGGGCTGTTCCAGCCGTTCGATGCCGGCCACTACACCCTGCTCGGCCGCAGCGTCGGCGGCCTGTCGGACCGCCAGTGCTCGATGATGCGGGCCGGACAAGTCGGCTTCGTGTTCCAGGAGTTCCGGTTGCTGCCCCACCTGAACGCCACCGCCAACGTCGAGTGCGCGGCGGCCCTTGCCGGGATGCCGTGGCGCGGTCGCCGTCGGGCGGCTCATCGAGCGCTGGGCCTCGTCGGGATGTCGCACCGCCTCAAGGCCGGCCCCCGAACACTCTCCGGCGGTGAGCAGCAGCGAGTGTCGCTGGCCCGGGCCTTGGTCAAGGCGCCAGCGCTGCTGCTCGCCGACGAGCCGACCGGGGCCCTGGACCAGGAGACCGCGGCGCAGGTGCTCGCGGTGCTCGACGAGGCCGTCGCGTCGACCGGGGCTGCGCTCGTCATCGTGACTCATGACCCTGACGTTGCCAGTCACTGCCAGCGCGTGCTCCACCTTCGCGACGGGCGGCTGCACGAAGCGAGAACGGCCCCTGGGCCATGAGTGTCGCGATCCTGCTTGCGGTGCAGGAGATCAGGAGTGGATGGGCTAGGTCCGCGCTCAAGGGCGTCATCCTGCTCTGCGCGGTCGGTACCCAACTCTTCGCCTCCTTGGCTGCGGCAGCCAGCCAGGATGCTGTGGAGACCTATGGCGCCGCCGTGTTCGGCTTCGCGCAGACCTACCGGGCCGAGGTCGCGAGCCCGGTGACGATGGCGCAGGTCGAGGTCATGGACGACACTCTCGACGCCATCGAGGACGCTCACCCCTGGGCGATCGTCGCGGTCAGCGTCAGTGCGCCGGCGTCCTTGACGTCCGCAGCCTCCCCGGTGGATGCGCCCGGGGCTGCACAGGGCGTGACCTCGGTCCACGGGTCGTGGCGGAGCATCAGCGCGACGATGGGCCGCTCGGCGGCCTTCCGCGAGCTGGAACCGGCCGACGCCCCGCCGCGGGTCGTGGTCACGGGGCCGCTCGCCGACCGGCTGGGCGTCCAGGGCTCCGGCCTGGTGAGCGTGACCGTACCGGCCGCCGATCCAGCAGCGCCGCAGCCGTCTTCGCCTGTCGTCGATGACGAAGCCGGCAGTGCGACAGTTCCGCCCGTCGCATCCGTCGCTCCGGGGAGCGTGCTCCCCGAGGTGCCCGCGTTCCACGGTGAGGAGGAGAAGAACAGATCGTTGGGCGTCGACGCGATGGCGAGCCGCAGCGTCCTTATCCGGCTCGGCCTCGAGCCGGACAGCGGTGCGGTGTACTGGCGCTGCGATGAGCGGGCGTGCGCCGACACGGCCAGCCTCGCGCACATGGTCGCCGCGGCAGCCGGCACGCGACTGTCGCCGGCCGAGCGGATCGACACTCAGTCCGACATGGCTCCGGTACTACGCCAGCAACGGGAACAGGGCACCCTGTTCAGCTGGGTGGCGATCGCGCTGGGTGCCTGCGCGGTGACCGTGGTGGCCACCGCCCTGGTCGAGGTGCGGACCCCCGAGCTGGTAACGCTGCGGACGCTCGGTGCGCGGCGTTCTACGCTAGTCGGCTCGGCACTCATCGAGGGGGCACTGGTCGCCGCGGGCGTGGGCCTGGTCTCGATCGCGGTTGCCCTGGCCGCGGCCAGGCTGGACCCGAATGTCTTCAACCACATTGACGGTGTCGTGCTCGAGCGTTTCGAGCCTCCCACTGGGGTGCTGCTCCGCACCCTGGCTCTCACGCTCGCCGTCGGAGTGCTCACCAGCGTGCTCCCGGCCGCCCGTGCCTACCGTTCGGTGCGCGCTGGCTGAGGGGTCCTGCATTCGGGTCTCAATGTCGTTGTCGGCGTGGCACACTCCGCGCGTGACGAACAGCCCTGAGCACCCGTTCCCACCACCGTCGCAGCCGTCCTGGTCGACGACTCCGGCCATTGCCACGCCACCCGCTGGGCACCTGGATCCGGGGCTGTCGTCGTACGCCTCGCCCCCGCCGCACCAGGGCTGGGTCGCGTCGGCGTACCAGCCGCTCGGAAGTGACGTCACGGAGGCTCAGCGCAAGGCAGGCCTGGCGCTCGGTTGGGCGATCGCCGCGACCGTGGTGGCGGGGTGTGCCGTCGTGCTCGGCATCGTCGCGCTCGTCGTGTTCCTGAGTGGCGGCGCCTACGAGCCGTTGCGCGGCAACGTCGACGGTCTGACCGCAGGGGCGGCGTTGTCGGGCGACCGCTTGGAGGATGTCGTCACCGACACCCAGGACGAGTACTCCTACCTCCAGGAGCGGATCAGCTGCCCCGACACCGCGTCGGTCTCGGCGTCAACGGCCGTCGTCTGCACCGGCAGGGTCGACGGCTTCGAGTGGACGGGTGTGGTCTTCTTCGAGGACGACGAGGGCGCCTTCGTGCTGCTCGAGCTCTGACCCGGCATCCGCGGCCGGGCGGCCATCTGGCCGGCTGCGGGCACCGGGTCGGAGGACCGCGGGTGGCCGCTGCTCAGGCCCGCTGCTTCTCCGTCCTGATGGTCCGCTCGGAACACCCAGACCTTCATCGCGGCGAACTTCACCACGGTGGCCGCGATGGTGGTCGCCGCCACCACCATGGTCTCGACCCAGGTCGGCGGGTTCGCGACCAGGGCATGCACCAAATCGAGGCCGCTCGCCGTCATCCCGAGCGTGAGCAGGAAGACGAGCAGACCCTGCACCTGATGGCGGGCGGCTCCGTCGCGGCCCCGCACGCCGAACGTCCAGCGCCGGTTCGCCCAGGTGTTGAGTGCCGCGGCCACGAGCAGGGCCAGCGCGTTGGCCAGCTGTGCCGAGTCGAGCACCGGCCGCAGCGCGGCGAACCCGCCGAGATGGATGACCGTGCTCGCTCCACCGACCAGGCCGAACACCACCAACTCGCGTCCCAGATGGCGGGCTCGACCACGGACTCGGCCGGATGCCGCCGGGCCGCCGGTCATGACGCGGCCGGGTGCCGCCGCGCCCCCGCTCATGATCCGGCCTCGACCGGTGCGGTGAGGTCGTAGAACGTCTGCCCGCCCATGGTGACCTCGGCGAACGTGGCGGCGACCCACTCGGCGATCTCGGTCGAGTTGCTCGACCCGCCCTGCTGGTTGCGGAACCCGCCTCCGGCGAGGAACCAGTGGATCTCGCCGTCGGCGACGTACTGCTGGAACTCGGCGAGAGTCGGGCTCGGGTCCGAGCCGTTGAACCCGCCGATGGCCATGACCGGCTCCTCGGTGGTGAGTTGCAGGCCGGCCGCGTTCTGCGACCCGACGGCCGCCGCGACCCAGGTGTACGAGTCGGCGTCGGTCTGCAGGGCGGCGATGACCTCGGCGTCGGGCGTGGTGGCGTCGAGCAGTCCGCCCATGCCGCCTCCGCCGCCTCCGCCGCCTCCGCCGGCCGCTGTCCCGCCGGTGCCGCCCTGCGGCATCCCGCCGGTGCCGCCCTGCGGCATCCCGCCGGGGCCACCTTGTGGCATCCCGCCATTGCCGCCGCCCTGTGCCGCGCCGCCCCGACCGCCCGGTGTCCCGCCGGGGCCACCTTGCGCGGTTCCGCCGCCACCCGGCATCCCGGCCGGTGGCTGGCCGCCGGGGAAGCCACCGCGCGGCATCCCACCCGGGAAGCGGCCCGCGCTCGCGGCGTCGGCCGGGCCGGCGTAGACGATCGACCCGGAGTGGCCGGTCGCGAGCGTACTGGCGCTGTAGGCCGCTGGCCCGGCGAGGGCGGCGACCACGGCTCCACCGGCCACGGCCGCGCCGGTGCGGCGCAGCATCCGGTCGGTGAGCAGGAACGCTGCCGCGGCGACGAGGCCCACGGTGAGCACCGAGAACCGCAGCCAGTCGCCGTAGGCGCTCGTGCGGCCGAGCAGCACGTACGCCCAGACGGTGGATGCCGCGGTGGCGGCCGAGAGGGTCAGCGCACCCGCCGCCGTGCCGCGCCGCTCCCACGCCTCGCCGGCGCCCATGCCGACCAGTGCCGCGATCGCGGGCGCGAGGGCCACGGTGTAGTACTCGTGGAAGATGCCCTGCATGAAGGAGAAGACGAAAAGGGTCACGAGCAGCCAGGCGCCCATCGCCAGGTAGGCGGCGCGGCGGACGTCGGTGCGCGGCGCCCGGCCGCGGAACCACAGCCCGGCGAGCAGCAACAGCAGCGCCGTGGGCAGCAGCCACGCGACCTGGCCGCCGATCACGCCGTCGAACATGCGGAACAGCCCGGTGCCGTCGGAGAACGGGCCACCGCCGCCGCCACCACCGCCGCCGACCCGGCCCACCTCGGTGCCGTCGAGCCGGCCGAGGCCGTTGTAGCCGAAGGTGAGTTCGAGGAACGAATCGCTCTGGCTGCCACCGATGTACGGCCGCATCGACGCCGGCACGAGCTCGACGACCGCCACCCACCAGCCGGCCGCCACCAGGAAGGCGCCGGATGACGCGAGCCCGCCGACCAGCCGGCGTCGCCACGTGGTGTCGGCGCACAGCACCCAGACGAGCGCGACCGCCGGGACGACGAGCAGCACCTGCAGGCTCTTGGTGAGGAAACCGAGACCGGCGAACGCGCCGGCCAGCGCGATCCAGCGCACCGAGCCGGCCTCGATCGCCCGCAGCGCGGCCCAGATCGCGAGTGCCATGACGAGGGTGAGCAGCGCGTCGGGGTTGTTGAACCGGAACATCAGCACCGCGACCGGGGTGAGCGCGAGCACCGCCCCGGCGAGCAGCGCCGCGCTGTGCCCGAACCGGCGGCGCACGGTCGCATGCGCGACGGCCACCGTGCCCACGCCCATGAGCACCTGCGGCAGGAGGATCGAGAACGAGCTGAGTCCGAGCACCTTCACCGACAGCGCCATCGCCCACAGCGAGGCCGGCGGCTTGTCGACGGTGATCGAGTTGCCGCTGTCCGAGCTGCCGTAGAACAGGGCCGTCCATGACTCGCTACCCGCCTGTGCCGCAGCGGAGTAGAACGCATTCGCCCAGTCGTTCGCGGTGAGGTTGTACAGGTAGGCGACACCGGTGAGCACAAGCAGGCCGAGCAGGGCCGGCCGGGCCCAGGCCGGGTCGTCATCCGGCCCGCGCACGAGGCGGATGACGCGCCCGCGCGGCTCCCGCGGCTCGGCCGGTGCCGGTCCGGGCACGATGGTCCGCCCCGGGCCGGGCGGGGCGGCGGCATCCGGTCGGGCGGCCGTCGGGGCTGCCCGTCTCGGTGTGCCGTCGGGCGGGTGGGGCAACGTCGTGGTGTCCATGCTGTCGAGGGTCGGCTGCGCGTCTGTGCCGCTGCTGTGCCCGCCCTATCTCCGAGTGGTGTGCTCGGCCGGTGGCCCGGAGCGCCGCCTGACCACCCGACTCGACGGAGGTGGAGCGCGAGCGGCCGGCATCCGTCGTGCCCGTCGAAGGTAGCCGTGCGGTCAGAGAAGCCGGCGAGATAGGTGGGCGTCGAACCAGCCACGCACGAAAAACCCGACCCACGAGGGGCCGGGTGGTCTATGTAAAGCACTCTACACGGTCGGTGCTGGCTGGCACGGGGGTCATGCGAGAACTACCAGTCGATCGGTCGACGGAACCCGCCGGCTGGGTCAGGCAGTTGGTTGGCGGCCACGTCGTCGGCAGCGAGCTGTCGCCACCAATGGCGCCCTACCCCGTCGGTCGGTTTGCCCTTGAGGTCGCCGGCGAGGCGGTTGGCGCTCGGGTTGACGGTGCCGACCGGGACGTGTCGCCGCGCCTGCTCGATCGGCAACTTCACGTCGCTGTCGTTGGAGACGACGATCGCTGCGTCGACGGTGCCCTTCAGCACGTCGATCAGCAGGTGCGAGGCGACGTTGACGTCGGAGCCCTTCTCCTCGCGGTAGGCGAACGACGCCATGAAGACCGCGTCGGGCACGTCGCCGGCGCTGCTCTTGACCATCACCGGCCAAGCAGGCCGCTGCAGCACCGGACGGCCCTTGGCGTCCCGCGTGGCGAGCGGAGCGTACTTCACCTTCTCGATGTACTTGCCGAGCTCTATCTGGTCGACCGAGCCGGTCGCCTTGAGCGCCTTGAGGTAGACGTCCTGGTCTCGGGCCCCGGATGCACTGGCCTGTCCCTGGATCCGCGCAGTGCAGTAGACCACTCGTTCGACAACGGCGCCGGGCCAGAAGGACGGGTCGAGGAGCGAGGACGTCATGGCCCGCACGTCCAGCCATCGCCATCCAGGAGTTTCGCGGCCGCACAGTCCCCGAGCGCCGTAGTAGAGGTTGTAGCCATCGATGTACACGCCGACCCGCAGCGGGCGATCGTAGCCAGGTGGCCCCTGACCGGCCGCGATCGTCAGCAGTCAGGCGGTGGGGAGGAAGACGGAGAACGTGGTGTCGCCAGGGCGGCTCCACACCTCGACTCGACCGCCATGGGCCGCACCGACCGCCGCGACGATGCTGAGCCCCAACCCGGTCGAGCCGTGTGCCCGGCTGCGCGAGTCGTCGCCGCGGATGAAGCGCTCGAACACCCTGGGCTGCAGTCCGTCCGGGATGCCGGGGCCGTCGTCGGAGACCGACAACCGCACCAGCCCGCCTTCCGCGCGCAGCCGGGTGACGACGCGCGTTCCGGCAGGGGTGTGGGTGCGCGCGTTGGCGAGCAGGTTCGCGAGGATCTGGTGCAGCCGCGCCGAGTCGCCCGGCACCTCGACCGGCTGGTCGGGGAGGTCGAGCTCCCATGCGTGGTCCGGGGCTGCGGCATGTGCGTCGCTGACGGCGTTCACGGCGAGCAGCGACAGGTCGACCGGCTCGCGCGCGAGCGGGCGGCCGGAGTCGAGGCGGGCGAGCAGCAGGAGGTCCTCGACGAGCTCCTGCATGCGCAGCGCCTCGCTCTCGACCCGGCCGATGGCGTGGCTGACCCCGGTCGGCACCGGGGCGGGCTCGCGGCGGGTCAGCTCGGCGTAGCCGCGGATCGAGGCGAGCGGCGTGCGCAGCTCGTGCGAGGCGTCGGCGACGAACTGCCGCACCCGGGTCTCGCTCTCCTGGCGGGCCTGCAACGCAGACTCGACGTTGTCGAGCATCCGGTTGAGCGCGAGCCCGACCTGGCCCACCTCGGTGCGCCGGTCGGCATCCGCCTCGGAAACGCGCTCGGCGAGAGCGACGTCGCCGCTCGACAGCTCGAGCGCGGAGACCCGCGAGGCGGTGGCGGCGACCCGGTCCAGCGGCGCCAGGCTGCGCCGGACGAGGGCGGCGCCCCCGACCCCGACGAGCACCAGCCCGACGACCGTGCCGCCGACCACCACGGCGACGAGGCGGCCGAACAACTCGTCGACCTGAGCCGTGGAGACGCCGACGACGAAGGTCGTGCCGTCGGCCAGGGTGCGTTCCGTGACGAGGTAGGTGCCGACGTCGCCGCCCACCTCGACCCGTACCGGCGCCTCGTCGATATCCGCTGCTCGCACCACCTCGATCTGGGCGGCGTCGAGGGTGTCGTCGTCGCCGGAGTCGTTGACGACGGCGTTGACGGGGTTGCCGCGAGGGTCCTCCGCCACCGTACCGTCGGCGGTGAGGCCGAGGACGAGCCGGTTGCCGCCGCCGGGGGCGCCGATGGGGCCGGGCGGCGGGCGGTCGGGGTCGACGCCGGTCCGGCGCCCGTCATCCACCCGCCCGGCCGCGCCCTGCAGGTCACCCGCGAGTTGCGCGGTCAGGTAGCGGCGGGTCTCGAGCACGGTGAAGGTGCTCGTCGCCAGCATGACGAGGGTGAAGAGGGCGAGGACCGAGGCGAGCAGCTGGGTCCGCAGCGTCCAGCGGGAGGGTGCGTGCGGCATCCGGATGCCGCTCAGTCGGCCGGCTTGAGCACGTAGCCGACGCCGCGCATGGTGTGGATCATCGGCGCCCGTCCGGCGTCGATCTTCTTGCGCAGGTAGGAGATGTAGAGCTCGACGACGTTGGCCTGGCCGCCGAAGTCGTAGTTCCACACGCGGTCGAGGATCCGCGCCTTGCTCAGCACTCGCTTCGGGTTGCGCATGAGGTAGCGCAGCAGATCGAATTCCGTTGCGGTGAGGTGGATCTCGTCACTGCCGCGGGTGACCTCATGGCTGTCCTCGTCCATGGTGAGGTCGCCGACGACGAGCAGCGAGTTGCCCTCCCCGGCGGCAACGGCGGTGCGCCGCATCAGCGCCCGCAGCCGCGCGACGACCTCCTCGAGGCTGAACGGCTTGGTGACGTAGTCGTCGCCGCCGGCGGTGAGGCCGGCGACGCGGTCCTCGACGGCATCCCTTGCGGTGAGGAAGAGCACCGGTACGTGTGGGTCGTCGGCGCGCATCCGGCGCAGCACCTCGAGGCCGTCGACGTCGGGCAGCATCATGTCGAGCACCACCGCGTCGGGGCCGAAGTCCTTCGCGGTCCGCACCGCCGCGGTGCCGCTCGCGGCGGTGCGCACGTCCCAGCCCTCGTAGCGCAGCGCCATCGAGAGCAACTCGGTGAGGTTGGACTCGTCGTCGACGACGAGCACCCGCACGGCCGTGCCGTCGGGGCGCTGCAGGGCCGGGGCGGTGCGCGGGGCTGCGGTGTTCATGTGAGCAGTCTGTGGGGCGGCTCTGGGCCGCGTCCATGCGTTCGCTGTGCCGTTCCTGTGAGCGGATGACGCCAAGCCCCTCGGCCCAGCCCGGCGTTCCTGGTGGACGATCGGCGCCGGCTGCGATACCGGGTCGAGTGACCACAGGGGATGACGACGTGCGGTCCGCGCCCGGCTGATGGACCCATACGGTCCCGGCTTGACCCATCTGTGCGTGCGTGCACAAGATATGGATCTTGCTCCCCGCCGTCCTTCGGGATTGGCGGGGATTTTTCGTCGGGGGGGAGGCCGCGATGCTCGTTTCACCTGCGTGACCTCTAGCAGGATCTGGAACACCAACCTGGATCGTGAGTGCTTCGAGGCGAGCCTCGATCGGACGGACGACGGGTAGGCGCCGACCTGCTGGTGTCGTCCGGTGGATCGAGGTCGACGCGAGCGCGCCGCCGTCCGGCACGGACGACGTCGCGCTCGCGTCGACGGTGAGATTGGTTAGGCGGAGTCGAGGCGCTGCTTGAGGATGGCGAGTTCGTCGGCCAGTTGGGTGGGCAGCTGGTCGCCGACCTTGGCGAACCATTCCTCGATGAGCGGCAGCTCTGCGCGCCACTCGTCGGCGTCGACGGCCAGAGCCGCCTCGAGGTCGGCGGCCGTCATCGCGAGTCCGTCCGTGTCGAGTGACTCCGGGGTCGGCACGTGGCCGATCAGCGTCTCGACGGCGGCGGCGCGGCCCTCGATCCGCTCGACGGCCCACTTGAGCACGCGGCTGTTCTCACCGAAGCCCGGCCACAGGAAGCCGCCGTCGTCGTCGCGGCGGAACCAGTTGACGTAGAAGACCTTCGGGAGCTTCGCGGCATCCGCGGTCTTGCCGAGGTCGAGCCAGTGCTGGAAGTAGTCGCCGACGTTGTAGCCGATGAACGGCAGCATCGCCATCGGGTCGCGGCGCACGACACCGACCGCGCCGGTGGCCGCCGCGGTGGTCTCCGAGG
>JBOFJB010000271.1:0-8573 GCA_051650465.1 Dermatophilaceae bacterium
GCCGGCTCGACGCCACCGCGGGGCTGACCCGGATCGCTCCTCGCGACGGATGGGATCTCTGGCGGGTCAGCCCGGTCGGGTCACGCGCCGGCACGCTGGTCGCCGCATCACGGCTGCGCATCGAGTCAGCGCAGAGCGCCTCCCTGGTCCCGGCCACCGGAGCGCACGGCGGGACCCGTACCCGCATCGACGCTCCGGCCGGGAGCCGCCTCGTCGTGGCCCAGCCAGCGGGGTGGGCGGCGGTCGCGGAGGTGCGGGTCGACGGTCGGGTACTCGACGCCGATACCAGCAGCGGCTCGCCCACCTACCGGCTGCCGCCGGGCCGCGGCGAGTTGGTCGTCAACGTCGGTGACGACCGCGGCTGGCGGTATGTCACGCTCGGCGGGCTTCTCGTGCTCGGCTTTCTCGCCGTGCCCTTCGGACGTCGTGCTGCAAGGGTGGTGGCTCGGTGAGGAACGTCGTACCAGTCCGGCGCCACCTGACCGGGGTGGCTCGGGTGCTGGTCGCCACCGGGGGTGCCGCCGCCCTGATCTGGGTCGCCGCGGCCCGGCCGGTGACTCTCGACCTCTCCGCCACCGACGACCGCTCGGCTGGCTCCGCGGCCGGGGCCGGGCTGGTCACGGCTCAGTCCTTCGGATGCCCGGGCAACGGGCTGAGCGGCCTGGCCGCGGTCCCCGACACCCCACTCGGAGGCATCGTCGCCGTGGCCAGCGCGCCGGCAACCCTGCTGCCCGCGGTGCCGACCGGCGCCGGTACGGCTGAACTGCAGGCTGGTGGCGGCATCCTGGCTACGCTCCCGGCGGTTCGGCCCGCGGCGGCATCCGGCGCCCTGCCGAGCCGGGGGCCCGTGCTGCTTGGCGCCGCCGGAGCGGCCGCCCCGGGTCTGGCCGCTGCCCAGGAATGGCGGGTCGACGGCAAGGACGTGCGCGGGCTCAGCGGCGTCTCCTGCTCGCCGGCGAGCACCGACACCTGGCTGCTGGCCGGTGGAGCCGGGCCTGGCCGGCAGGAGCGGCTCACCCTGGTCAACCCGGGCGCCAATCCCGTGACGGCCGAAGTCGCTGCACATGGCGCGGCCGGGCCGGTCGGCGAGCCGCGCACCGAGACGGTGGCGCCGCGCGGCCGGGTCACGGTGCTGCTCGACGCGTTCGCCGGCGACGAGGCGCAACTTGCCGTGCACGTGGTCAGCGACGGTGCCGGCGTGCAGGCGTCGGTCACCGACACCTGGGTGTCCGGCAGTACGGCGCTCGGGGCCGAGACCGTCGACGCCGTCGCGGCACCGGCGACCCGGCAGGTCGTCCCGGCGGCCCCGGTGTCGGGGTACGCGTCCGTGCGCGTGGTCGTCCCGGGGCCCGATGCAGCAGTGGTCCGACTCAGCCTGCTCGGCCGTGACGGCCTGGTTCCGGTGACCGGCGAGACGGTGCTGTCGGTCCAGGGCGGTGCGGTCGGCGACCTCCCGTTGCGCGGTGTGCCCGCCGGGGTCTACGCGGTGGTGGTCACGGCGGACGTGCCGGTGGCCGCCTCGGTGTTCAGCGCCTCCGGCGGGCAGGGTAAGCCGGGCGAGTTCGCCTGGGCCGCAGCGGCATCCGACATCCAGGGCCTCGCCGGAGCGGCACTACCGAGCACCCCGGGTGTGTCTCGTGGGTTGCACCTGGCGTCCGCCGGGGGCGCCTCGGTCGCTGATGTCGTCACCGTGGCTGCCGGTCAGGTCACCACCCGTGAGGTCCGGCTGCTCGCCGACCGCCGGACCGTCGTGTCGCTGGACGGTGTGTCGGCGGTGTGGGTGGCGCCCGCCGGTGGGTCAGGCCAGTTGTCTGGCTCGGTGGTGAGTACGTCGGGTACCGGCCCGGCGGTGATGCTCACCGCCGCCGCGCTCCGCCCGGCGGCGGTGACCTCACCGGTCAGCCGTATCTTCCCGCTGCCGTGACAGCGCCGGATGCCGACCGCGGTTGTCGGGGATGACGACTGCGGTCGCCGTGCGTCGGCGTTTCTCGGCGCGCGCTCGAGGCATCTGAGCGGACTGCGGGGTGCGTCACGTGACGCCACCCGCGGGCTGGCCACAGCAGCGGGTTAGGGCTCGTCGCCGAGTTCGGGGTCGAGTTCGCCCGGTGGCACGCCGAGCAACGCAGCCACCTGCTCAGTGACCACCTCCCGCACGATGTCGGCCAGGTCGGTCTCGTCCTGGGCCCGGGCCCGGATCGGCCACCGGTACACCACGACGCGCGGCGACTGGGTGGCCGTCCCGCGGAGCAGCCGGCCGAGCGGAGCGGCCTGGTCCTCCCACGGCGCGGGATCCTGCGGTGGCACGTCCTCGACGGCGAACTCGAGATCGGCGTGCCGGGAGCCGAGATGCGGCCGGAGGCGGTCGGCGGCCTCGAGGACGAGGTCGTCGAACTGTTCTCGACGGCTTGACATCGCCGGCACCGGAGGCCATGCCATCGGCCCGCGGATGCCGCGTCCGTGACGGTCGCGAGGGCGTGCCCGGGTCACCTCCCGCATGCTACGGCGTGCCCGGCGTGCGCCTGCTGCGGCGTGGCAGTCCGGACCCCGGCAGACCCCGGCGTAGGCTCCCTGAGGTGAACCTGTCGCGGAAGTGCACCAAGACCGCGTGCAGCCGCCCCGCGGTCGCCACCTTGACCTACGTGTACTCCGACCGAGCCGCTGTTCTCGGGCCGCTGTCCACCTACGCCGAGCCGCACACGTACGACCTCTGCGTCGACCACGCGACCCGGCTCACCGCGCCGCGCGGCTGGGATGTCGTCCGCTTGGTCACCGACTACCCCGAGCCCCAGCCGAGCACCGACGACCTCCTCGCACTCGCCGACGCCGTCCGCGAGGCCGGCCGGCCCCGTGCGGCGGCGGTCGCGCCCGAGCCCGCTGTCGACCACCCGGCAGCCGGGGCGCGTCGCGGCCACCTCCGGGTCCTCAAAGGTCGCGCCGAAGGCTGACCGCGGGGTCACACCCACGACCGCACCGGGCAGGGCAGGCGCCAGGCGTGGCCCGTGGGCGTCCCTCACTTGTGGCCGGTCGACCGTTCGGCCGCATCGACGGTCGCCCTTCGGCCACGGCCGCGCACCCTTCGGCCGGACCAGCCCGGGTAACCCGGCGCGAGCCGGGCTGCGGCCGACATCCTGGGTGCTCGCCCGATCTGTCGACCGCATCCGCCCGGAGGAAACCGTGCCACCGTCACTATCCGCCGACGCGCAGCGCCGATGCGTAGGCACGCGGCCTCGCCCGCCGCGGAACGAGCGCGGTGCGGTCGCCGTCGAAGCGGCTTTCGTCGGGACCCTGCTGTTCGGCATCCTCAGCGGCGTCGTCGATACCTCGGTGCTGTTCCGCACGACCTACGAGGTGTCGTCCGCGTCCCGGGCCGGCGCCCGGCTCGCCGCCGCTCAGCCGATGGCCACCAACTTCGCGCGCGACTCCGCCCGCCAGGTGGTCGCGTCGATGGCCGGTCTGGACTACACCCGGATCACCCGGCTATGGGTCTACCGGGCCGATCCCGACTCGCCCACCGGGGAACCGGCCTCTGGCAGTGAGGCCTGCGGCACAAAATGCGTGTCGTTCTCCGTGTCGTCTCGTGGTGCCATCACTCGCCTGTCGGGTTCGTGGTCCGGCCGCAACGCCTGCGCCGGCGGGGTCGTCGACACCGTCGGGGTGCGCGTCCAGTACCGGAACGACGCCCCGATCACCTTCGGTGACGACCGGCTCGTGCAGGAGACCACGGTGATGCGGCTCGAGCAGATCTCCTCGGGCGCCGTGTGCGTGTCGTCATGACCGGGGTTCATCGCCGCCGGGTCGAGCGCGGCGCCACCGCGGTCGAAGCCGCCCTGGTCACCCCGTTCATCCTCTTTCTCATCGTCGGCATCATGGAGTTCGCCCTCTACCTGCAGAACAGCCTGTCGGCGTCGGATGCCGTGAAGGCCGGTGTCCGGATCGCGTCGGCCCAGGGGGGCGACCTCGACTATGCGCAGAACACTGCCGACCGAGTGCAGCGCTCGGGTGGCGCGATGAACCGAGCCAACATCGAGCAACTATGGGTGTACCGCGCGAACGACACCAACGAATTCCCGCTTGGGGCAACGTCATTCGCCAACTGCAGCACCTGCGTCAAGTTCGAGTGGAACGGCTCGGAGTTCGAGCCGGTGTACTCCGGCTGGCCGGCGATGGACATGAACACCTGCGCGGAGTCGCCTCCTGACCGGATCGGCGTGTATCTCCGGCTACGCCACGAGGCGCTTACCGGGCTGGCGTTCGACACCGTCACGATCGGTGAGGCGAACGCCATCCGGCTCGAGCCGATCCCCCGGGGGAACGGCTGCCAATGAAAAGGAGAGATCTGATGAGTCGAGCGACGTTACGCCGTCGACGCGACGAGGCGCTGGGCAACCGGCGCGACGAACACGGCTACGTCGCGATCACCACCGGCCTGCTTCTCCTCGTGCTGATGGGGTTCTGTGCCTTCGCGGTCGATGTCGGTAACTGGTATCTCACCGGTCAGCGAGCCCAGCGCGCCGCGGATGCAGCGGCGCTCGGCGGGGTGACCCGGCTGCCGGGGGACCAGTCGGGGGCGTTCTCGGTCGCCAACCAGTACGCCTCGGGCAACGGCTTCCGCAACGATGCCGTCACCTCGGTCACGCCATCGCTCGGCGGCGGCCCGACCCGGATGCGCGTGGAGGTAACCCGCACCGTCGACAACATCTTCGGTCCCCTGCTGGGCGTGCCGCAGACGACGCTCAGCCGTTTCGCGGTGGCCGACTACGCCGGCCCGGTGCCGCTCGGCAGCCCGTGCAACCGGTTCGGCGACGACCCCGAGCCAGGTTCTACGGCGAGCGCCAACTGTGCCGACACCGGGCAGTTCTTCGCCGCCGTTGGCACTCCGGCCGGCGCGAAGGTGAGTGGCGACGCCTTCCAGTCCACCCAGTGCACGACGGAGGACGGCTGCGCTGGAGGGACGAACCGCGACTACGACCCGGACGGCCATATCTTCACGGTGACCGTTCGCGAGCCGGTGAACAACCTCACCATCGAGGCGTTCGACCCTGCCCTGGTCAGCGTCGGTACGCTGTGCCAGTTTACGTCCGCGAATCTCGCGGCGGCGGCGGCGCTCCCGGCAGCCCGCACCGTGGTCACCAACCCGGCCCAGCGGTACGCCCCCAATACGGGACCGTGGTGTGTCGGCGATTCGATACAAGGCGCCGACGTCAGCCGAACCGAGTTCGTCGTGCGCAGTCCAGGAGCCAACCCGTGGCAGCCGGCGTCGTGGCCGGTGGTCGGCGGGTGCACTCAGGTATTCGACTCCTTCAGCGGAAACCTGGCCGTCGCGCTCGACACGAGCCGCGCCGGAACCGGCTTCCGCCCCGACGTCGCGGCGAACTTCCGGCGCTGGGTCCCGCTGTGCACCATCCCCGGCACCACTCAACCCGGCACCTATGCGATCCAGGTACGCAGCAACGGCCTGGGGGCTGACCTCGGCGTGGGGAACAACCGCTTCGGCCTGCGTGCCTCCGGCTCGGGCGCTGGTGACAACGACGCCATATCGATCGCCGGGTTCGGCAAGATGGTGATGTTCGCCAACACCCCGGCAGGCACCTCACGGTTTTTCGTCGCTCGCGTCCCTAGTTCGTCCAGCGGGCGGACCGTCAAGATCAACCTCTTCGACATCGGCGACGGAGCCACCTCGGGCAGCCACGTCACGGTGGTGCCGCCGAGCGAGGTCGGCGGATCGTTCTCCGGCTGCCAAGGACAGGGCGTCGTGAACGGGCCACTGGCGAACTGCCGCTTAGGTGTCAGCAGCACCTTCAACGGCCGATGGCAGACCGTTACGGTGCCCCTCCCGTCGACCTACCGGTGCGACGACGCCAGAGCCGCGGGGTGCTGGTTGCGCCTGGAGTACTTCTCCGGCCCGTCGTCGGAACAGCGAGACACCACGTCGTGGCAGGCGTCGGTCGATGGTGACCCCATCCGCCTCGTCGAGTGACCGAGATCTGGGCCAGTGCCTCGGAGGTCAGGGACTGTCGTATCCTCGCCGGTCGTGACCAGCCGCTCGCTCACTGACATCGTCAAGGCCTACGACATCCGAGGCACCGTGCCCGACCAGTTCGACCCCGAGGTAGCTCGAGCACTCGGCGTCGGGTTCGCCGAGGTCGTCGTCCGGGCTGATGACGGCCGCGGCTGCCTCGTCGCCCGAGACATGCGCGACTCCGGCCCGTCGCTCGTCGCGGCGTTCGCGGACGGGCTTCGGTCCCGGGGAGTCGACGTCATCGACATCGGGCTGGCCAGCACCGACGGGCTCTACCACGCCAGTGGGGTCCTCGACCTGCCCGGTGCGATGTTCACCGCCAGTCACAACCCGGCCGGGTACAACGGAATCAAGTTGTGCCGCAGCGGTGCTCGCCCGGTCGGGCAGGACACCGGCCTGGCCGACATCCGCGAGATCGCCGAACGAGTGCTCGCGGATGCCGCCGCTCTCCCGCCGGTGCCGCGGGGTGCGTTGACCGAGCGGGACACCCTGCCCGACTACGCCCGCTACCTCCGCGGACTGGTCGACCTCACCGGCATCCGCCCGCTCACCGTCGTCGTCGACGCCGGTAACGGGATGGCCGGTCACACCGCGCCGGCAGTGCTTGGCCCTGCGGCCGGGCTGCCACCGTTGCCGCTCACCGTCATCCCGATGTACGTCGAACTCGACGGCACCTTCCCGAACCACGAGGCGAATCCGCTGGACCCGGCCACCCTCGTCGACCTGCGGGCGGCGGTGCGCGAGCATCGGGCCCACCTCGGGCTGGCGTTCGACGGCGACGCCGACCGGTGCGTCCTCATCGACGAGCGCGGCGAGCCGGTGAGCCCCAGTGCGGTCACCGCGCTGATCGCTCGCCGGGAGGTGGCCCGCGCGGTAGCGGCCGGTGCGGATGCCGCCGAGGTCACCGTGGTGCACAACGCGATCTGCTCGGCTCAGGTGCCTGAGGTGATCGCCGCGACCGGCGCCTGCGCGGTGCGGACCCGGGTCGGGCACTCGTTCGTCAAAGCCGAGATGGCCCGGCACGACGCGGTCTTCGGCGGGGAGCACAGCGCGCACTACTACTTCCGCGACTTCTGGTTCGCCGACACCGGCATGCTCGCCGCGCTGCACGTGCTGGCCGCGCTCGGGTCGGCGCCTCAGCCGCTCAGTTCGCTGATGTCCGACCTGCAGCGGTACCCGGCATCGGGAGAGGTCAACTCCACGGTCGCGGACGCCGCGGCCACTACCGAGCGGGTGCGCGCCTGGGGTGAGTCGCGCGGTGCGGTGGTCGACCTGCTCGACGGGCTCACGCTCACCGTGTCGACTCCCGGCGGGGGCCTGGGCTGGTGGCTGAACCTGCGAGCCTCCAACACCGAGCCACTACTCCGGCTCAACGTCGAGGCGGCCGATGCCGCCACCATGGAGCGGGTACGCGACGAGGTGCTCGCCATCGTCCGCGGCTGACGCCTTGTCGTTCGAGTCGTTCGAGTCGTTCGAGTCGGGTGCTCATCCGGTCGCCGCCACGACAGGAGGCCTGGCGACCACCCGAGCACCCGACTGAAGGATCGGCTCGTCACCGCGGCTCGCCCGGCCCGCTGGCCGCCGTCGTCATCCGCCTGCATATGCGAGGATCGGGATCACCGTCACCGAGAGGAACCCATGACGCCGCCGGCCGCGCCACCCCCCGCCGACACCACGGGCGCGACGCCCCTCGAACCATGGCTGCGCGGCATCCTCCGCTGCCCGGCTTGCCGGTCCGATCTGCGCGACGACACCGGGCCGACCGGCCCCGAGTTGGTGTGCGCCTCGGCCGCCTGCGGGCTGGCGTACCGCATCGACGACGGCGTACCGGTGCTGCTCGTCGACGAGGCGCGGCGTCCGGGCTGAGGCCCGGCGTCGTTCGGTGCGGCCATGACGTGGGTTGACGACGCCCGCCTCGACGACGTCGAGGCGTTGCACGCGCTCGACTCCGGTGACACCCTGCGCGCGCTGGCCACCGCTGGCGCGCAGGTGCGTCGGGCCGTCGTGGCGGCGGATGAGGGAGGTGTGGCCCGGGTCGCCGGCGGCGAGCGTCCGCGGTCGGTGCTGGTGGCGGCCCT
This sequence comes from Dermatophilaceae bacterium, assembly GCA_051650465.1. Classification (GTDB taxonomy): domain Bacteria; phylum Actinomycetota; class Actinomycetes; order Actinomycetales; family Dermatophilaceae; genus JBOFLG01. The sequence goes on from JBOFJB010000271.1 coordinate 8,098, forward strand.
CGGCGGGTCCGCGGTCGTCGGCGAGGTGCTCACCGTGCTCGCCGGCCCGGGTTCGCCGGTGCCGGTCATGGTCCGGCGGGACGGACCGCTGCCCGGATGGGTCGGCCCGATGGACCTTGTGGTCGCGGTGTCCCAGTCGGGCCGGGCGGCGGGGCCCCTCGGGCTCGTCGCGGAGGCCGCCCGCCGAGGTGCGTCGGTGCTCACCGTCGGTGCGGTCGGGTCGCCGCTGGCCGAGGTGGCCGCGCGGGCCCGTGGCGTGCATGTCGACACTGTCGGGCCCGGAGCGACCTCGCGCACGGCCCTGTGGTCGCTGCTCACGCCGGTGCTGCTCGCCGCTGACGCCCTTGGCCTGACCCAGACACCAGCGACCGCCCTGGAACGCGTCGCGGATGTGCTCGACGAGGTCGCCGAGGAGTGCCGGCCGAGTTCGGAGAGTTTCGTCAACCCGGCCAAGGAGGTCGCTCTCGCGTTCGATG
>JBOFJB010000272.1:0-7346 GCA_051650465.1 Dermatophilaceae bacterium
CGCCCCCGACTGGCCCTGACGGATCAGTTCGAAGTAGCGCCGCTTTACCTCCTGTGGTGCCTTGTTCCATGCATGTCTGGGCATCGCAAACCCCTCAGGTCAGGATTCGCTTCGTTCGGTAGGAACCGCCCGATCTACCAGTCGCTGTTCATCCAGGGCCGTGGTGCGCTCAAGCGGGAGCTGGTGGCGTGCCTGCGCACCGGGCGGGTGTTGCGCCAGCCCAGGGCCCGCTCACGCAACAAACCCCACAGGCACGTCACCGCTGACATTGTCCAGATCTGGGACACGCCAGTGCCAGTTACACCGGAACTTGGACACTCCCGCATCCTCAACCGGGGACGGCGTTCGATGTTTCACGTGAAACCATCCGTGGCCAGCGCGCCGGTTGGAGATGACGAGTTTCATCCCGGGTAAGACGCGCCTCTTCGGTCAGGTCGGGAAGCCTCGCCAGAACACCTCGCCCACCCCCGCAAGCGAGAGACGGTCCTCGTCTGAGTTCGAGTTCTCCGATCCGGGCTGGGTGTGGGCCGAGGTGTTGCGCAGCGGCGGTGAGGGTGAAGTTCTTGGCCCCGGGGGGGCGTGTCCGATGAACGGTGTTTCCGGCGTTCATCTTTAGAGGTCGCGCGGATAGGTGTGGTGTGTCGGTCCTTGGGGCAGGCACGGGTCCTGGTAGATCGCGGGGTGTCAACGCTCGCGGTCGTCTCCAGGGGTGCCCGTGCCTGCCGTGCCATCATGCGTGATCGAACCGATCTGGGACCAGTTCCAGGCCTTGTTGCCGGAGCGGGTGGTGGTCCATCCGCTGGGGTGTCACCGGCCTCGGATCGCTGACCGGATCGTGTTCGACAAGTTGGTGCTGGTCCTGGTGTCGGGTTTGGCCTACGAGAAGGTCGCTGACACGACGTGCTCGTCGACCACGGTGCGGGACCGCCGTGATGAGTGGATCAAGGACGGGGTCTTCGAGCGGCTGGAGCAGTTGTGCCTGGAGGCTTACGACCGGATGGTCGGGCTGGACCTGGCCCAGGTGTGCGTGGACGGGTGCATCGTGAAGGTGCCGTGTGGTGGGCAGGCCGCTGGGAATTCGCCGGTGGACCGCGGTAAGCAGGGCACGAAACGGTCTGTGCTGGTTGATGGTTCGGGGGTGCCGCTGGGTTGTGTGTCCGCTCCGGCGAACTGTCATGACTCCCCGCTGCCGCGCCCGACCGCTGGAGACCTTGGCCCGGTTCGAGAACCATCTCGGGCTCGGTATCGGGGTCGGTCTCCCACCGGAGATCACCGTGCATCTGGACGCCGGCTACGACTCGCGGGCGACCCGTGACCTGATCGACGAGCTCGGCTGTCAGGCGGTGATCAGCACCAAAGGGACACCGCTACAGGCCGGGGCGCGGTGGGTTGTGGAGCGGACCAACTCCTGGCACAACCGCGGCTTCCGAAAACTGCTGTACTGCACCGAGCGACGCACCCGAGTGATCAACGCATTCATCGCCCTGGCCAACGCCGTGATCATCACCCGCCGCCTTCTACGAACCGCCTGGACCAGCCACCGCTGGGACACCCGCCCCACCCGCCGACCCTGACCTATCCGCGCGATCTCTAAGAGGTTCTCGGCGGCCGGCATGCGGTCGGCGAAGGTAATGGCGAACGCGTTCAGGGCCGGCTTCCAGCGGGTGACCCATCGTGCCTGCCCGAGCCCTTTGGGATCCAGGGACCGGGTGACCAGGTACAGCGTCTTCAAGGCGGCCTGCTCGGTGGGAAAGTGCCCGCGGGCAGTGACCGCGCGACGGTAGCGGGCATTGAGCGACTCGATCGCGTTGGTCGAGCAGAGTACGGTGCGGATCTCCACGGGATAGTCCAGGAGCGGGATGAACTGCTCCCACACCGCTCGCCACAGCTTCGGGATGGCCGGGTAGGGCTTACCCCACTTCGCCCCAGAGGGGTACCCCGCTCGAGCTCTTCGAACGCCGCCCACGCAGCCTGCACCGAGGGCGCGGTGTAGATCGCTCGCAGGTCCTTGGCGATCTGGTCCCAGTACCGGCGTGAGGCGTACCGCAGGGTGGCCCGGATCAGGTGGATCACACACGTCTGCACGATCGCGGCCGGGTAGACGGTGCCTACCGCGTCGGATAGCCCCTTGAGGCCGTCGCAGACCACGAAGAAGACGTCGGCGACGCCGCAGTTCTTCAGGTCCGCCAGCGCGTTCATCCAGAACTTCGCGCTCTCACCGCCGCCCTGGCCGGCCCACAGCCCGAGCACGTCCCGGCGGCCGTTCAGGTCGACCCCGATCGCGGCGTAGAACGGCTGGTTACCGACCTGCCCGTCGCGGACCTTGACAGCGCCACCCGCCGCCGTCGGGGATGTTGCCGTACTTCTTGACGTCCACATGCAGCATCGACCCCGGGTGGTCGTGTTCGTAGCGGCGCACTGGCTCCCCAGTGGCCCGGTCCAGGTGCGCGAGCCGGTTCAGCCGGCACCGGGTCAGCACCCGGTGCACCGTGGATGGTGCGACCCCGACCAGCGGGGCGAGCTGGACCGGGCCGAGGCGTTTACGCAGCCGCAGCGACACGATCCGCTTGGTCACCGCCGGAGCCGTCTTGGTCAAGCCCGATGGCGTGGTGTACGAGGGTGATCCCTCGTTGGGGTTGTTCAGGTGGTGAGTTGGCCGATGGGGGGGGCTTGGTGACCTCCTCTCGTGGGGCTGCAGGTGTGGCTGCGGTGAGGGTCTCGTGGGTGCGGGTGAGGGCGTCGAGGCTGAGGTAGCGGCGTTGTTCGACCCGCTCGTCGTGCTGCGCCCCCGCAAGCGGGAGGTGCCCCCGGGCCAGGACGGCGCCGACGAGGCGGATGACGGCGTCGCGGTTGGGGAAGATGCCCACGACGTCGGTGCGGCGGCGGATCTCGCGGTTGAGTCGTTCGCCCAAGGTTGGTGGACCAGATCTGGCGCCAGATCTCCTTGGGGAAGACGGTGAACGCCAGGATGTCGGCGCGGGCGCCCCCGAGGTGCTCGGCCACGGCAGGCAGCTTGTCGCGCAGGCCGTCCAGGACCCGGTCGAACTGGGCGTGTACCGCGGTGGCGTTGGGTTGGTCGTACACGCTGTGCAGCAGCGCCTTGACCCACTCCCACTGGGACTTGGGGGTGATCGCCATGAGGTTCGCGGCGTAGTGGGTGCGGCACCGCTGCCAGGACGCGCCCGGCAACGTGGCGCCGATCGCGTCGACCAGGCCGGCGTGGGCGTCGGAGGTGACCAGCGCGACCCCGGCACAGTCCGCGGGCGGTCAGGTCGCGGAAGAATGTCAACCAGCCGGCGCCTGATTCGGCTGTGGCGCAGTTGACTCCGAGGACTTCGCGGTAGCCGTCGGCGTTGGCGCCGGTGGCGAGCATGACCGCGACCCTTACCACCCGACCACCCTCGCGGACTTTCATCGTCAGCGCGTCCGCGGCCACGAACAGGTACGGGCCCTCGTTCAGCGGGCGGGTGCGGAACGCGGCCACCTGGGCGTCGAGGTCCTTGGCCATCTCGGACACCTGCGACTTGGACAAGCCGGTGATGCCCAGCGAGCGGACCAGTTGTCCATCCGGCGGGTGCTCACCCCGAGCAGGTAGCAGGTCGCGACGACGGTAATCAGCGCTGCCTCGGCGCGGCGGTGACGGATCAGCAGCCAGTCCGGGAAGAACGACCCCTCGCGCAGCTTGGGGATCGCCACGTCGATCGTGCCGGCGCGGGTATCCAGGTCGCGGTGGCGGTACCCGTTGCGGCGGTTGACCCGCTGCGCGCTGCGAGCGCCGTACTCCGCCCCGCACACGGTGTCGGCCTGCGCCGACAGCAACACGTTGATGAACGTGGTGAGCATCTCGCGCATCAGGTCAGGGCTGGCCTGCGCGAGCTCGTCGTGCAGGAAACGGGCAGGGTCGATACTGGGCGGGACGGTCATCGCGGTGCTCCATTTCGAGAGTGCTGTGGAAGGTTCACTCGAAGGATCACGCGGTGACCGTCACCTACATACGCAGCGACACGCTCACCGGGTGCTCGTACACCACCCTGCCGGACTCAACTATCGGGCGAGGGCACTGACTTCGTCCGTGAGTGTGTCCGGGTGGCGATGCAGGAGTTGATCGAGACCGAGGCCACGGCCGCGGTCGGCGCCGCCCGCTACGAACGTGCCGAGTCCCGCTCGACGGAGCGCAACGGGTCCCGGCCGCGGCTGTTGACCACGCACGCTGGTGACCATCCAGTTGGCCATCCCGAAGCTGCGCGCGGGCAGTTTCTTTCCCTCGATCTTGGAGCCGCGCCGGCGGGTGGACCAGGCGCTGTACGCGGTGGTGATGGAGGCCTACGTCCACGGCGTGTCGACCCGCAGCGTCGACGACCTCGTTGTCGCGCTCGGCGGGTCCGGGATCTCCAAGTCGGAGGTGTCGCGGATCTGCGCCGGTCTGGATGAGACGGTCGGGGCGTTCCGCACCTGCCGCCTCGATCACACCGCCTTCCCGTACGTGTACGTGGACGCGACCTACCTGCACGTGCGCACCGAGCAGGCCATGGTGGTGTCCAAGGCGGTCGTGGTCGCCACCGGCGTCACCGCCGAGGGCCGCCGGGAGGTCCTTGGCCTGGACGTCGGGGACAGCCGGGGGTACCTCCCGCTTGCGGGGGCGGACGAGGTGTTCTGGCGGGCGTTCCTGACCGGGCTGAAGAAGCGCGGCCTGTCCGGGGTGGAACTGGTCATCTCCGACCAGCACGCCGGGCTCGTCGCCGCGATCGGTGGCACCCTGCAGGGCAGCGCGCACCAACGCTGCCGGGTGCACTTCATCCGCAACGTCCTCGCGCACGTGGCCAAGGGCGAGCGGGAGATGGTTGCCGCGGTGTTCCGCACCATCTTCGCCCAGCCCAGCCGATGAGCAAGCAGTGGGACAAGGTCCGCGACGAGCTCACCGCCCGCTACCCCAACGTCGGGCCGTTGATGGACGCGGCGAAGGCCGAGGTCCTGGCGTTCGCCGCGTTCCCGCGGGAGCACTGGCGCAAGATCTGGTCCACCAACCCCCTCGAGCGGCTCAACAAGGAGATCAAACGCCGCTCCCGCGTCGTCGGGATCTTCCCCGACGAAGCCGCCGTCATCCGCCTCATCGGAGCTGTCCTGGCCGACACCCACGACGAGTGGGCCACCGACGACCGCCGCTACCTCTCCGAAGAATCAATGGCCAAGATCGGCACGATCGACAAAGATGAGCCCGTCGCCCTCACCGAGGGCTGACCGGTCGGCATCAAGATGACCTCAAAGCCCACCACTCCACGGGACTCTTACTGCGGCCGGCTGGACCAGTCGCTCATCGGCTTCCCGGCGGCGTACTGCCCGGCCCAGCGCTTGACCGTGGTGGAGGAGCCCTGGAACTGGGCCGCGACCTCAGAGATCGACACCTCCTGGTCAACGATCAGTTTGGCAACCCGGAGCCGGGCGCGAGGGGTCAAGGCAGCGTTAGCGTGGGACACGAGGGTCTCCTGTTTGGCGAAGTGAACCTTGAGCAGTTCCACTCCACCGCGGGAGGCCCTCCCATGTCATCTCAGCACAGCGACGAGCCGCACTCCCTCAACCAACCTCCCGGGTCAGTACAACTAGTGGAATCCGCCCACCCTGCAACGGCCGCGAGCACCACGCCTGCATCGCCCCGCAAGCGGGGGCCCCGCTCCACGACCGCGTCGGTGATCCGCGAGATCGTGTCCCTGGAGACGCTGGCGCCATACACCGCCCCCGCAAGCGGGAGGTACCCCCGCGCGAAGTGCGCGGAGATCGCCCCAAGCACTTCGTGCAGGGGAACCCCGCCCGGTGGTCAGCCCCTTGGCGTACAACGAGATCGCCACCGCGTCGACATTGGACAGCCGCCGTTGACGCTTCTTGACGATCACTGGCTCGAATGTGCCAGCCCGGTCCCTAGGCACGTCGATGTGGACCTCACCAGCAGCGTCGGTCAGGACCGTCTTGCCGCGCGTGCCGTTGCGGATGTCGCTGGCTCCGCCCTCCGGGGCTTGGTGCTTGGGATGGCCGAGGTGATCGGTCATCTCCTCCTCCAATGCCGCCTCGAGCACCGTCGCGGTGATCGACTTCAACAGCCCATCCGGGCCGGTGATGACATCACCGGCCCGGGCGGCCTTGACCAGCTCAGCGACCGCCGCCTTCTCCTTGGCCGACGCCGTCGACGACGACGTCCTCTTCTTCGCATCCTTCGGCATCGAACTCACACCCGTGATTGTCTCGGTCATCAGTGACCAACCTTCGCCGCAAGCGCCCGCTGACGTGTCAGGCCAGAAACACCGTTCGGCAGCCAGCCCCAATCACTCCCAGGCTTCACTGTGTTTGGCGCGTGGGTGGCGACTGGGGTTGGATGATGAGCAGACACCATGCACCAAATGACGAGAGGGATGGCGTGACCGTCGCGACAGCATCACTGGAGACACGAGTCGTCTCCTCAGGGATCGGGTTCCCCTTCGTTGTCGCACCAAGGCCTGGACCGCTGGGGTGGCCCGCGCGAGACGTCGTTTCACGTGAAACACCCTCGGCCAGTGAACGCCCATCTGTTGATGACAATAGGTCGTCGCCATCTGTCGACACCGACGAACACCGCGCAGCGATCGCAGCGTCGATGCCGAGAGCGGACGGCGGGACCCCTCTCGCGCAAGCGGTAGCCGAGGACGCGCGACGGCGAATCACATTGACTGGCCGCGATGTCCCACGACCACGCCGTACGCGGGTGTTGACCGTAGCCAATCAAAAAGGGGGGGTCGGGAAGACTACGACCACGGTGAACGTCGCGGCCGCGTTGGCGCAAGCCGGCAGTACCGTCGTGGTCGTCGACCTGGACCCCCAAGGAAACGCGAGCACGGCGCTTGGCGTCGACCGTCGCAGTGAGGGCCCAAGCGTGTATGACTGCTTGGTCGATGGCCGTCGCCTCAGCGACGTCGTATATGCCTGCCGGGACGTTCCGGGCCTGTGGTGCGCGCCCGCGACGATCGACCTCGCAGGCGCTGAGATCGAACTCGTCTCTCTCGTTGCTCGTGAGACCCGACTTCACAAGGCGCTATCTACATACTTGAGTGAATGTGATGCGGCGGGCGAGCGCGTCGACTATGTGTTCATCGACTGCCCGCCCAGCCTCGGGCTGCTGACCGTCAACGCCTTCGTCGCCGCGAAGGAGGTCCTCATCCCCATCCAGTGTGAGTACTACGCCCTCGAAGGTCTCTCCCAACTGCTGCGCAACATCGAACTCATCCGTAGCCACCTCAACCCGTCGCTGCATGTCTCAACGATCCTGCTGACGATGTACGACGGACGAACGCGGCTCTCGGCTCAGGTCGCCGATGAAGTGC
>JBOFJB010000273.1:0-3647 GCA_051650465.1 Dermatophilaceae bacterium
CCGCACCGTCCATCACCGGCATCCGCAGGTCGATGAGTACGACGTCCGGCGCGAGCCGGGGTACCAGCGCCAGCGCCTCGGCACCGTCGCCGGCCACGCCGACCACCACGAGGCCGGGCTCCTCACCGAGCACGGCCACCATCCCGGCACGTACCACCGGGTGGTCGTCGACGACAAGCAGCCGGATCGTCGGCTGGTCGCGAGTGGTGGCGTCCTCCTGGCTCACCGGGGGACCTCCAGGCGCAGCGTCGTCCCCCGGCCCGGCGCGGCGTCCAGCGCCACCGTCCCACCGACGATCCGGACGCGCGCCTCGACGCCGTCCAGGCCGAAGCCGCGCCGCCCGCCGGACGGATCGAAGCCGCACCCGTCATCCGCCACCGTGAGCACCACCCGGCGCGGGTCGTCGTAGGCGAGCGAGAGTCCCACTCGCTCCGCACCGGCGTGCCGCCGCACGTTGGACAGCGCCTCCTGCGCGGTGCGCAGGATGACGACCTCGCTCGCCCCGCCGAGCGGTGCCGGCTCGCCCGCGACACTCACCTCGGCCCGGACGCCGTTCTCGCGGCTCACCGCGGCGGCCAGCCGTTCGAGCGCCTCGACGAGCGTGCGGGACTGCAGATGGCTGGGGGTCAACTCGGCGACGATGAGGCGAGCCTCGTGCAAGTTGTCGATAGCGGTGCCCTCGATGAGACGCAGCCGTTCCCGGGCGGCGTCGACGTCACCTCGCGCCAACGCGGCATCCACTGCACGCGAGAGCGTGACCACCGAGGTGTACCCCTGGGCGAGCGTGTCGTGGATCTCGCGCGACATCCGCTCGCGCTCCGTCTGTACGCCGCGGTCGTGCTCGACCGCGGCGAGCCGGGCCTGGGTGGCGCGCAACTCGTCGATGGTGTGGGCGCGAGTCTCCGCCTCGCGCACCATGTGGTCGATGAACAGACCCGGCGCCAGCGAGAGCGCCGCGGAGACGGCGGCGCTGAACACGACGCCAGGCAACTCCTCGGGGGCGAACTGCATCTGCCACCAGCGCAGCAGGTTCACGGCCACGACCACGATGAGAGTCATCGGCACGGCGACCTGCTTCTCGAACATCGCCCACACGTGCGGGAAGAGGATCCAGAACAGCACCCACGTCGGCGCGTCGGCGTTCATGACCTGGAGGAGGAGCAGGCAGGCCCAGGAGAGCAGGTGATAGGCGGTCGCGAAACGGAGGTCGCCCATCAGGCCGCGCACGCCGAACGCCAGGTACGCCGTTCCCATGGCGACGAGCACCGCGACAGCGAGTGGGCGCGGGCTCTCGTCCGCCTCGACGACGAGGACGTAGACGGCAGCAGCCCAGATGACGGCGTAGAAGACGTGCCACAGCGGCTGCTGCCGACGCCACATCGCGGCGAACTCCACGCTTGAGGAGTGCACGGTGGTGCTCACCCGGACCATTGTGACTGCGGCGGGGCGCCGCCGACGGCATGAGTCCGGCGCCGTGGCGGCCGGTGTGCGACCTGGCCGCTCACACCGTGCCGCGCTTATACCACCGGAACGTCCTGACGCAGAGGATGAGACCGCCGATGCTCCAGGCCGCCAGGACGAGCGCCGTGCGGCCGACCTCCCAGCTGCCGGCCATCTCGAGCGTGGCGAGACCGTCAGGGTAGAACGCGGCTCGCATGCCCTGCGCGATCCACTTCAGCGGGAAGATCGCCGCCACCTGCTTGAGCCAGTCGGGGATGTCGCCGAAACTCACGTAGACGCCGGAGATGAACTGCAGCACGAGCAACGGCCCGATGACGACCGCACCGATCGAGCGAGCCGACGCCAGTGACGAGAACGCCACGCCGAGAACGGTGCCCGCGAAGGCACCGAGGAGGAACACCAGCGCGAACACGCCCCAGCGCCCGGCGTTCGCCGGAAAGGGCACGTCGAAACCGAGGCGGGCCACGACGAGCAGCGCGGCCACCTGCAGCAGCGAGGTCGTGGCGACCAGCCCGACCTTGCCGAGGAAGTAGGCCGACGCTGGCATCGGGGTGGCCCGCAGCCGTTTGAGGGTGCCGTCGTCGCGCTCGGTAGCCACCGACATGGCCATCGTCTGGAAGCTGGTGAGGATGACGCCCGCCGCCACCATCCCGGGCAGGAACCAGCGCGCGGCCGTCATCCCCCTCGCTTGGTCGGTGGCGGTGAAGCCGCTGTCGAAGATCATCGAGAACAGCGCGAGCAGCAGGATCGGAAGGAGGAAGGAGAAGAACACCGCCTCCTTCTCGCGGACGTACATCGTCACCTCGAGCCGGGTGCGGTCGAGCCCGAGGGAAAGCGTGGTCATGCCGGGACCTCCGTGATGTCGATACGGGTACGGATGACGCGCGCCGGGTCCGCGTCCCCGGTCGCCGGCGCGGGCTCCCGCGCGTCGGTGTCACGGGTGACGTGCGGCGCGATGAGAGCGAGGTAGGTGTCCTCCAGCGACGGGCGGGTGACGGTGAGGCCGGGCACCTCGCCCCCGGGGAAGCGGGCGGCGAGGCGCACGACATCCGCCGTCGGGGTGGCCGTCCTGGTGCTGCGCGGTTCATCCCCCTCCTGCCAGGTCAGCGTGGCCTCGTCGGAGCCGCCGCGCAGGCCGGCCGGGGTGTCCAGGGCGAGCAGCCGGCCGGCGGCGATCACCCCGACCCGGTCGGCGAGTTGCTCGGCCTCGTCGAGGTAGTGCGTGGTGAGCAGGACCGTGGTGCCGTCGTCGGACAGCCGCCGGATGAGGCCCCAGAAGTCGCGGCGGGCCTGCGGGTCGAACCCGGTGGTCGGCTCGTCGAGGAAGAGCAGGTCAGGCCGCCCGACGATGCCGAGCGCGACGTCGAGACGGCGGCGCTGCCCGCCGCTGAGGCCGACGATGCGGTCGTCGGCCTTGTCGGTGAGGCCGACCGCATCGAGGACTTCGTCGATGGGGCGCGCGCGCCGGTAGCACCTGGCAGTGCTGGCGAGTGCCTCCCGCGGAGTGAGCAGGTCGAGGCCGCCGCTGCCCTGCAGGACGATGCCGATCCGGTCGCGCCAGGCGAGGGGCGCGTCGTGGGGGTCGGTGCCGAGCACACTCACCTCCCCGCCGTCGCGGGAACGGAAGCCCTCGAGGATCTCGACGGTCGTCGTCTTCCCGGCGCCGTTCGGCCCGAGCAGGGCGAAGACCTCACCGAGCCGCACGTCGAGGTCGAGGCCGGCGACGGCCTGGTGAGTGCCGTAGCGCTTGGTCAGTCCCCGGATGGTGATCGCGTTCTCGTCCATGGCTCAAGGGTGGCGCCTCACCGGATGACGGTGCCACGCCTTCCCGGTGGACCGGGTGTCCACCGACCGGTGGACGCCCGGTACCGCGAACGCTACGACGACGAGCCGGGCCGAACAGCACACTCATCCGAAGCAGCCGACGCTCGGCCATTCGTGACGGGGAAACCGGCGGATGACGCGGAAACAACCGCGCCCGCTGCTGACATCCCCGCCCGTGATGAGGGCCGCTGTTGGGTCATCGTCAGTGTCTGACACGAGTAGTACATTGGTGGGGTGCAGACGGTCACCAAGCGCGAGTTGAACCAGCACACCGCCGCGGTGCTGGACCAGGTCACCGAGACGAACGACGTCGTGGTGACCGAGCGAGGCACGCCGCGCTGGCGGGTCAGTGCGGTTCGCGA
>JBOFJB010000274.1:0-1533 GCA_051650465.1 Dermatophilaceae bacterium
CATCCGCCAAGGGGAAGGGGGTGACGATCGCGGTCGTGGACACCGGCGTCGACCCCGACCACCCGGACCTGGTGCGGCAGTTGGTCGCGGGCCGGAACATGATCGACCCGCAGCGGCGTCCTCGTGACGAGAACGGCCATGGCACCCATGTCGCGGGGATCGCGGCCGCGCGGGCCGGCAACGGCATCGGTATCTCCGGCGCGGCCCCGAAGGCCGCGGTCATGCCGATCAAGGTTCTCGACGCCGACGGCGGTGGCGACGCGGCCACGATCGCGGCGGGCATCGACTGGGCGGTGGCGAACGGCGCCAGGGTGATCAACCTGAGTCTGGGCGGTAGCGGCCTCACCGCGCGACTCCTCAAGGGCGGCCGGATCAACCAGTCGATCCGGGCCGCCTACGACCAGGGCGCGGTCGTGGTCGCCGCCGCGGGCAACGACGGGCAGCCGTTGCGCGCCTACCGCTTCGGTGTGCCGGTGCTCGTCGTCAACGCGGTCGGGCCCGACGGAGCGGCCGCCGAGTTCTCGAACTACGGCGACGCGCGCGCGGTCGCCGCGCCAGGGGTCGACATCGTCTCCACCGCGCCGACCTACTCCTCGACGCTGTTCGGGACCGACCCGTCCGGGTACGGCAGGCTGTCCGGCACCTCGATGGCCGCGCCGTTCGTTGCCGGCGAGGCGGCGCTGCTGCTGTCCCAGGGCCGCTCCGCCGCGGAGACCGTCGAGATCATTGCGGCCACCGCGCGAAACCCGGACTCCGACCCGCGGCTCGGCGCCGGCGTGATCTCCGCCTCGGCCGCGGTCGCGTCGCCGCCCGCTACCGAGGATCCGCAACCGGAGGCGGCGGACGGCGACGGGAGCGGATCCGCGCTCGGCTCTCGGATCCGGGATCGGCTCGACTCCCCCGGCCCCTTGGCGCGCACTCGGGACACCTCCGGCGCGCGGCCGAGCGGACCGCTCCTCGGCATCGCGGCGGGCTTGCTCGCGACCGCGGGTCTCGCCGCCCTCTTCCTACTCAGACGACGCCGATGATGTCCGGCTCGGCGCTGAGGAATCTGCGCGGCCTCGGGCCCGCCGGCCCGTCACTGCCAGGCGGGTGTCAGCCGCTTGATCTCGTCGATCACCGGCCAGGCACCTTCGGCGCTGTTGCTCAGGACCACCACATCGAGGAGGTCCGCGCTCTCGTCGGGATTGGTCAGGAGAATCCCGCTGGCGCCCTCGCTCTCGCCCTCCTTCCAGTACCTGCCCTCGTTGAACGCGAGCCCGAAGCCCTGCCGATAGCCGGGTGTCTCGGGCTCGATGTCGACCTGCGGCGTGAAGAACAGCTCGGTCGTCGCCGGCGACAGCAGGTCGCCACACCGGACCGCGTCGACGAAGGTATGCAGGTCGTCGGCGGTGGAGAAGGCCCCGCCGTCGGCCTGACCGCGCGGCGGATAGGCATAGATGTTCTGCTCGAGGCGCCCCCGCTCGTCGCGGTCGTAGCCTTCGGCGAGATCGGGTACGGCGTATCTCTTGTCGAAGTACGCCGACCGCGCCA
>JBOFJB010000275.1:0-2999 GCA_051650465.1 Dermatophilaceae bacterium
TCGTGCAGCTCGCGGGCGATCCGTCCCCGCTCCTCGACGACCGCGCGCCGCGCGCGCTCGGTCTCGACCTCCACGCGCTGGACGGCGATCTGCCGCCGTGAGCTGACCAGCCAGCGCACCAGGAGCGCGACACCCATGACGAGCGCCTGCCCGAACGCCCACGGCCGGAGGTCCTCGGGCATCGCCACGAGCAAAAGCGCCCCGGTGACCACGACGACGACCGGGATCTCGCGCCATCGACCCCGCAGGCCCAACGCGACCACGGTGGCGAGGAGCACCAGGAACTGGACGACCGGCCATGGCATGGGCGACGCAGGCACGGCCGGCACGATCGCCCACCACAGCGCCGATGTCGCGACGGCGATCGCCCACCCGATGAAGGGTGCATGCCGCAGCAGCAGGACCGGGAGCGCCTGGCACAGCGCGAGGATGGGCATGAGCGAAGCCGGAACGTCATGCGAGACCTGGATGGTCGGCCAGCCGACGACAAGAGCCAGCAGCGCGAGGAGCCCGAGCAGCATGTCGGGGTGCCGACCCAGCGCCGAGGTGCCGCGTACGGACCATCGCCAGAGTCGCTCGACGGGTCGTCCGATCGCGGCCGCGAGTCGGCGCGGAGCCCGGGGCCGCCGCCCACCGTCCGACGATCGCTCGGCCATGCTCTTCACAGTAGGCAGTCGGCGTCGGCGCGTCCTCCTACGCGCGAGTGATCCGGTGGTCACTCCGAAGTAGCACGTCACCGGCACGATCACCCCGATGTCCTGCGGCTGAACCGCTCTCACGGGCGACGTGTGGCGGTGCCCGCGCCACGGAACGTCGGCCGCATGCTCGCTACCCACCGCACCATCCGCCGAGCGGCGCGCACTGCCGTGCTCACCGGGGTCCTGGCCGGATCCGGACTCGCACTCGCCCCTCTGACGTCGCTGACGACCGTCTCACCCGCTGCTGCCGAGGGATCCGGGAACGAGGCCAGGCTGGCCGTCGACGCTCTTGTCGGCAGCGAAGCGGACGTCGCGAGCACTGCTGTGCCGCACAGCTTTCCGCTCCGGTTCGGCTACAGACCAGCGACCACCGACGGGTTGCTCGGCGACCCGTCCGGCGAGTGCTCCTCGCCCGTGCCGCTCCCTGCGGAGTTCACCCCCGCCTGTCGCCAGCACGACCTCGGCTACGACCTGTTGCGACATGCCGGCCGGTCCGGCGCCACCCTCCCGCCCACCGCACGGCGGGCCGTCGACAGACGCCTGGGGGTCGAGCTCGAAGAGTCGTGCGAGGTGCGCGACGCCGCAGTCGAGCGCGTCACCTGTCTCGTGTGGGCCGATGTCGCCGAGGTGTTCGTCCGCGCCAACAGCGTTCGACAGGGCGACGGGGTGCCGGCTGGCGAGACACCATTGAGCGTCGCGGCAGCGGTAGGGCTCGCTCTGGCGACCGTCTGCGCGGCCGGCCTCGAGGCGTCGCGGTGGCACCACCGTCGCGACCGGGGCGAGCGGTGACCACGGGCGGGCAGCACCTGCCCAGCGCCTCCAGCGCCCTGACGGCACCGGTCGCGCTCGGCATCGCCACGTTCCCGTCCTACCTTCCGTGTCGGCCGATGGCCCTCGGCCTGCTGGCCGCGCTCTCGTGGCTCGTGGTCCGCGGCGTCGCCGGCTGGGTGGCGGGTCGTCTGCCGTCCCTCACCGGAGCAGTGCACCGTGCGGCACTCGCGCTCGCCGGTGTCCTCACCGCGTCGGTGGGCGTCGTGGCCGTCACGACGCAGAACGCGATGCGGGCCGGCATCGGCATGGACCCGTGGTCGCCCAGCGACATCGGCCTCGCTGCGGCGGCCGCCGGCGGGCTCCTCTCGATCGTCCGCGGGCTGCGATGGCTGCGGCAACGTCGAGCCGAGATCCCCCATGGTGCGTTCGCGTCCGCTGTCGCGCTGGTCGCGCTCATCACGGCCCCGGCTACCGCGGGTGCCGCCGCCGCCGACCGCGATCACGTGCTGACGGTCCCCTCACCAGTCGGGGCGGCCCGCGCGCATGCCGGCCTCGTCGACGCCACGGACGACGCCGCCCGCGCCCGGATCGCCGTCGACCGGTTGGCGGCCGCGGGCGGGTTCGGGCGTGAGCACCTCGTCATCGCGATCCCCACGGGTTCGGGCTGGGTGAACCCCGACTTCGTCGCGGGTGCCGAGCGCCGGTTCGGTGCCGGCCTCGCGACCGTGTCGATGCAGTACGACGACCGGCCGAGCTGGCTGGCCTTCCTGCTGGATCGTCAAAGCGCCGTGCGCGGTGCGCGTGCACTGCTCGACGCCGTCGTCGCCGAGGTCGCGCGACTGCCGGAGGACAGGAGGCCACAAGTGCATGTCGTCGGCGAGAGTCTCGGCGCGACGGCCGGGCAGGCCGTGCTCATCGCACCCGATGCCGGTGCGCTGCGATCCGTGGTGTGTTCGACGTTCTGGCTGGGCACACCGGGCGGCGAGGGCACCGGACAGCCCCGAGAGACCCTTGCCGCCAACCCCGACGACCCGATCGCCCACGCCCGACCGTCGATGGCCTGGCGGCCGACCGGCGACGGCCGGCCGTGGCTGCCGGTGATATCGGCGGTGCATGCCGGCGTCGATGTGCTCGGGGCTCTCGCCGTGCCGATGGGGTCGGGTCACCGCTACGGCTCAGATCAGCCCGACCGCCTCGAGACGTGCGATCTTCCCGGTGCGGCTCCAGGGCCCGGTTCCCAGAGCCGAGCTTCGCCACCGCGCGAGGTCGGCAGTCGTCACCCTGGCTGATCGTCGTGGGGTGGTTCGCGACTCTTCCGAGCTGGGCGAGCGTTCTGGCAGCCGCCGGGAGGCACATCACCATCATGCCCCGTGAACAGGGGCATCAGGCTCGGCACCTCGTCGGAGCGGATCGGCTGCCCCACGACCAGGGCGCGGAACATCAGCAGGCCCGGCGCGACATCGGCACGGTCGTCGAGATCGGGAACGTCGCCGACGAGGCGCCGGAGCCGCTGGTGGTGCGCGGCCCGCA
>JBOFJB010000276.1:0-6579 GCA_051650465.1 Dermatophilaceae bacterium
TCGATCGAGTCGAGAAGCGGATGCGGGCCGTGGAGTCCGCGGTGCGTGGCGCCGACGAGCGGCGGTGGCGGTCGACCAACCCCGAGGTGGCCGCCCGGGCCCGTTCGCTGGTGGCCCAGTTGGAGACCTCGGTGGCTGCGATCGAGGCCGAGGTGTCCGCGGCGTCGTCCGCCGGTGACGACGTGGCGGCCGAGTCTGCCCGCGGCCGGCTCGAGGCGCAGCGCGAGTGGCTCGCGCAGGCCCGTGCCGGGGTGGACGAGTTCGGCGGTTAGCGCCGCGGGATTGGTGCCGCCCGCCGGCGGCACCGCCCTACTGCCGGTCCCCCCCAGCACTCGGGTCACGGCGACCGCCGGTGACCCGGTGCGCATCGAACACGCCGTCGATGCGCTGGACGGCGCGAATGACGTGGCCAAGATGGCCTGGGTCGCCCATCTCGAACGTAAAGTGCAGCCGGGCGACCCGGGCACGGGAGGTGGTCACCGCCGCTGACAGGATGTTGACCCCATGATCCGAGATGACCCGGGTAACGTCAGAAAGCAGCCGCGAACGGTCGAGCGACTCCACCTGGAGTTGCACGAGGAACATGCTCCCAGCGGTGGGCGCCCACTCGACGTCGATGATCTTCTCGGACTGGGCAAGCAGCGAGTCGGCGTTCGTGCAGTCACACCGGTGCACCGAGACGCCGTTACCCCGGGTCACGAAGCCGAGGATCTCGTCGCCCGGTACCGGCGTACAGCATTTGGCGAGTTTGACCCAGACCTCCCTCGTCCCGCGGACGACGACACCGGGGTCGTGATGATGCCGAGAGGATCGTCTGGTGCGCACCGGCGACGCCGCTTCGGCGATGTCTTCGCTCGCGCCGTCCTCTCCACCGACCGACGCCACCAGTCGCGACACGACGTGCTGCGAGGCGACCGTCCCCTCGCCGACCGCCGCGTATAGCGCGTCGATGCCTGGAAGCCGCAGTTCCTCGGCGACGCCCGTCAGAGATTCCACGGTGGTCAGCCGTTGAAGCGGTAGCCCCTGTTTGCGCATCGCAGTGGCGAGCGAGTTCCTCCCCGACTCGATCATTTCTTCCCGGCGCTCCTTGGTGAACCACTGGCGCACCTTGTTCCGGGCTCGCGCAGATCGGACGAACCCCAGCCAGTCCCGCGAGGGCCCGGCCGAGTCGGCCTTCGAGGTCAGCACCTCGACGACGTCGCCGTTGTCGAGTGTGCTCTCGAGCGGCACCAACCGCCCGTTGACCCGGGCGCCGATGCAGTGGTGACCCACCTCGGTATGGACGGCGTACGCGAAGTCGACCGGTGTGGAGCCGGAAGGCAGCCCGACCAACTGGCCTTTGGGGGTAAAGACGTAGACCTCACTTGCCGTGATCTCGAAGCGCAGCGACTCGAGGAACTCACCCGGGTCGGAGGTCTCCTGCTGCCAGTCGAGGAGTTGGCGTAGCCAGGACATGTCGCCGACCGCGTCGGCCCCGCCGTCAGCCGACCGGACCGCACCCCCGCCTTTCGGATCCTCCTTGTACTTCCAGTGTGCAGCAACGCCGTACTCGGCACGGCGGTGCATCGTCTGGGTACGGATCTGTATTTCGACCGCCTTGCCCTCGGGCCCAATGACCGTGGTGTGCAGCGACTGGTACATGTTGAACTTGGGCATCGCGATGTAGTCCTTGAACCGGCCGGGCACCGGGTTCCAGCGGGCATGCAACGCGCCGAGCGCCGCGTAGCAGTCGCGGACCGTGTCGACAAGAACCCGCACCGCCACCAGGTCGTAGATCTGCGCGAAGTCGCGACCGCCGACGATCATCTTCTGATACACGGAGTAGTAGTGCTTGGGACGCCCCGTGACGGCGGCTTTGATCTTCGCCGTGCGCAGGTCATCGCTCACTTGTTCACGTACGCCGGCGAGGTACTCCTCACGAGCCGGGGCGCGCTCGGCGACCAACCGCACGATCTCGTCGTACACCTTGGGGTAGAGCGCCTGGAAACTGAGGTCCTCCAGTTCCCACTTGATCGTGTTCATGCCGAGACGGTGCGCGAGCGGAGCGTAGATCTCGAGCGTCTCGCGAGCCTTGCGCTGAGCGCTTTCCTGCGACACGTACCGCCAGGTGCGAGCGTTGTGCAGCCGATCGGCGAGTTTGATGACGAGTACCCGAATGTCACGCGCCATCGCCACGACCATCTTGCGGACGGTCTCTGCCTGAGCGGCCTGGCCGTAGGTCATCTTGTCGAGCTTGGTCACCCCGTCGACGAGCATCGCGATCTCGTCACCGAAGTCACGACGCAGCGCCACCAGGCTGTAGGCGGTGTCCTCCACGGTGTCGTGGAGCAGCGCCGCCGCGAGGGTCGTCGGCGTCATCCCGAGTTCGGCAAGGATGGTGGTGACCGCGAGCGGATGAGTGATGTAGTCGTCGCCCGAACGACGCTTCTGGCCTTCATGGGCACGCTCGGCCACTGCGTACGCACGCTCGACCACGCCAATATCGGCCTTAGGGTGCGTGACCCGAACCACCTGCAAGAGCGGCTCCAGTACGGGGTTCGCCGCCGGCCGTTGGCGCCCGACCCGGGCCAACGCAGCTCGGGCACGGGCACGGGAGGATACCGCCGATGCGGCGCCTTGCACGGCCGCGGTGGT
This sequence comes from Dermatophilaceae bacterium, assembly GCA_051650465.1. Lineage (GTDB taxonomy): Bacteria > Actinomycetota > Actinomycetes > Actinomycetales > Dermatophilaceae > JBOFLG01. The sequence goes on from JBOFJB010000276.1 coordinate 2,635, forward strand.
CTCCTCCGCCATGGCCAGATGCTAGTCGGGGCTCGTGGACAGCGTGCAGGGAGTGGCACTCACCACTCAGCGCGGCCCGCTGATGCCCCCCTCGCCCGCGGCTGCGCGGCCCGCAAGTCCCCGAGCGTCAGCGCTTCGACTTCGGGGGGCGCCTCGGCTGGTTACGCGGACCCGACCGGGCGTAGGAGTGCACTGCCCGACCGGTAAGGGTCGCACCGCCCTCGTCGGCTGCCGCAGCGGCCGACGATCCTACGGTCGCCGGGACAGCATCCGGCCGGTCAGTTGACCGGTCCTCATCGCGCGCCTGCTTGCGCTGCCGAGCCTGATGCCGTTCGGCGCGCTTGCCGAGTTCGACTACCCGTACTTCCTTGGCGCGCAACGACACCAGGATCGGCGTCGCGATGAAGATCGACGAGTAGGCCCCGGCGAGGATCCCGACGAACAGCACAAGCGACAGGTCGAGCAGCACGCCCGGACCGAGCGCGATCGCGCCGACGACGAGCACCGCGACGATTGGCAGCACCGCGACAACTGTGGTGTTGATCGATCGCACCATGGTCTGGTTGACGGCGAGGTTGGCCGCCTCGGCGTAGGAGAGTCTGCCGCCGGCGAACGCCTCGGCAGTGTTCTCGCGCACCTTGTCGAACACGACGACCGTGTCGTAGAGCGAGTAGCCGAGCACGGTGAGAAAGCCGATCATCGTCGCCGGAGACACCTCGAAACCGCTCCACGCGTAGATGCCCACGGTGATGAGCAGGTCGTGGGCAGTGGCCACCATCGCCGCCAGGGCCATCTTCCAGGTGCGGAAATAGAGCGCCATCACGACGGCGACGAGGACGAGGAAGATCGCGAGCGCGCGCAGCGCCTGCGTGCTGACCGTCTGGCCCCAGGACGGGCCGACAAAGGTGGCCGACACATCGGCCGGCTGCACCGCGAACTCGCCGGCGAGCGCGGCGCGCACCTCGCCGCTCTGCGAGTCGTCGAGCCGCTCGGTCTGCACCCGCACGGTGTCGTTGCCGATGAGGGTGACGTTGACGTCGGATGCCGTCTCCGCCGCCCCTGTGGTGGTCTCGCGGGCCCGGGACTCGTAGTCGGAGGTGCTGGTGGCACCACTGACCCGGAACTCGGAACCGCCGCGGAACTCCAGCCCGAGGTTGACACCCTGGGTGAGCAGCCCGAGTGTTGCCACGACGATGATCGCGACGGAGCCGAGGTAGAACCGTCGCCGCGCGCGCACGACCGGCACCGAGCGAGCTCCGGAGTAGAGGTCGTTGCCGACAGTGGCCAGATTGAGCCTCATGCGCGGCTCCCTTCGGGTTCGCGCACTGCCGGCGGCGCAGTGGTGAACCGCCCTCGCCCGGCGTATCGCGTGGTGGAGTCGCGCAGCCGGCGCGGGTCGAGGCCAGACCACGGGTGCCCGTCGCGGAAGAACTTCCGCCGCGAGAGCACCGCGACGAGCGGGTGGGTGAAGAGGAAAACGATGATGAGGTCGAGCAGCGTGGTCAGCCCCAGGGTGAACGCGAAGCCGCGCACACTGGAACTGGCCAGCGCGTAGAGCACGATGGCCGCGAGGAAGTTGACGCCGTCGGCGGCGAGGATGGTGCGCTTGGCGCGGTTCCAGCCGGTCTCGACCGCGGCCTGCAGCGAGCGACCTTCGCGTAGTTCGTCACGCACCCGTTCGAAGTAGACGATGAAACTGTCGGCGGTGAAGCCGATGGCGACGATCAGCCCAGTGACACCGGCCATGTCGAGGCGGTAGTTCTGCGACCAACCCAGAATCGTCACCACGAGAAAGGTCAGTCCGGCGGCGACAAGGATCGAGGCGACGGTGACCAGACCGAGCATGCGGTACTGGATCAACGAATACACGACGACCAGACCGAGCCCGACCATGCCGGCGACAAGGCCGTAACGCAGTTGCTCACCACCGAGAGTCGGGCTGATGTCGGTGCTGGTCTGCACGTCGAACGACAGCGGCAACGCGCCGAACTTCAGTTGCTCGGCGAGCGAGCGCGCCTCGGTGAGGGTGAACCCTCCGGTGATGCTGGCCCGGCCGTCGAGGATCGCACTGGTGAACCGAGGCGCGACGATGACCTGAGAGTCGAGGGTCGAGGCGAGCTGGTTCTGCGGCTGGGGCAACGCCACCATCTCGCGGCTGATGTCGGCGTATCCGTCGGCGCCGCGGCCATCGAGCGACAGGGCGATCTCGACCTCGCTGGTGACCGCACCCTGCTGGTTAGTGCTGTACCCAGCGGTGGCGTCGGTGATTCGCTCGCCCGAGACCGCCACCGGGCCGAGGATGTACTTCGCCGAGGCGTCGTCCTCGCAGGTCACGAGCGGCTTCGCCGGGTCGTCGACCAGACCGTCGAGCGCGTCCTCCGTAGAGCAGTCCAGAGCGTCGTAGGTGGCCTGCACCTCGGGGGTGATCCACGCGAGGTCGGTAGGGGCACGCGGAGCCCCGGGCGAGTCAGATGGTGAGGGGCCGGGTGCAGGTGACGCCGGCGCCGAGCCGCTCGACGACGGGCTCGAGGAGGCGTCGGGCGACGGGCTGGCCGTGCCGCTCGGGGTCGGGGTGACCGTGGCCAGCGCCTCCGGCACCGCGCTGTTGTTCGTCGGGCTCGCGCTGCTCGTGGCGGTCGAGGTGGCTGAGGGCGCCGAACTGGCTGTGGCCGATGGCGCGGGCGTGGCACCGCCCGACGGCGACGGTGCGGGTAGCCCGCTCACCGAGGCGCTGGGCTGCGGCTGTGGCGAACCCGCGGTGACCGCGAGCACCGGCCGGAACTGCAACTGCGAGGAGCGGCTGATGGCCTCTTTTTGCTCCTCGGTGGGCTGCCCCGGGATCGCGACGACGATATTGCGGTTGCCCTGGGTGGTCACCTCGGCGCCGGTGGAGCCGCCCGCGTCGACCCGCTGGACGATGATGTCGCGCGCCTGGGAGAGCTGTTCGGCGGACACCTGGCCACCCCCGCTGACTCGCGGCTCGAGCACGATCTGGGTGCCACCCTCGAGGTCGAGGCCGAGCTTCGGAGTCCACTGGGCATCCGACCACTGGTTGCCCCCGGCAAGCAGGGCGAGGAGCGCCGCCGACATCACCCCGAGGGCGATGAGCGCGCGTCGCGCGTACGAGCGCTGTTGCTGGGCGAGCCCCATCCTCAGACCACCTCGGAGGCGCGCATGCCGATGGCACGGCGGTCGAATCGGACAACAATGCCGTTGCCGACGTCCAAAGAGACGACGTGGTCCTCCAGCCCGGCGATCGCACCGTAGAGCCCGGAGGTGGTCAGCACTTCGTCGCCGACGGCCAACGAAGACTGCAGCGCGTGGACCTGCTTGGCCCGGTTCCGCTGGGTGAAGAACATCCAGATGAGGAGCAGGAACGGCACTCCAAGAAAGAGCAGGTACAAAAGGCCGGAGCCGTTGCCGGGCATGAACGAAAGGTCCTTCGAGTCAGGGTTCCCGCCTCCGGCGGGCAGTGATACGGCCCGGACGCGCCGGGCCGAGCGACCAGTCTAGGCGACCGCACCGCACGCCACCAACGGTGCCGACTGCGGTGTCGTGCTGGCCCGTCATCCGCCCTGTCCGGCGGCTGGTGTTCGGGTCCGCCTCGCTTGTTCTACGGCCCAGATCGTGGATGCCCGATTGGGCCCCTCTGTCACCCACGGGCCAACGCCAACCCGCGGTGCGTTCGCCCCGGGCCCGACGTCGGGTGATCACCTACCCAGGCGACCAGAGACCCCACCGTTCCCCGGGTCGCCGGTGACGCTGAGCGGCAATGCCGGCTGTGCTGATCCGTCAGGCGGCGGCGACATGCCCAAGTGGCTCCAGGCGAGCGCCGTAGCAGCCCGGCCCCGGGGGGTCCGCGCGATGAACCCCTCCCGCACGAGGTACGGCTCGGCAACTGTCTCCACCGTGTCGGCCTCCTCCCCGACTGCGACAGCGAGCGTG
>JBOFJB010000277.1:0-5890 GCA_051650465.1 Dermatophilaceae bacterium
TCTTGTCCCGGCGCTGGCCGAGCGTGCGCTCGAAGTCGGCCGCCTGGGCCGCCGCAGTCGCGCGCTGTTTCTCGAAGTACGCCTCGGCCTCTTCGCGCCGGGCGGCGGCCTCCCGGGCGGCGTGGTCGATGATCGAGTCCGCCTCGTGCTTGGCCTGGGCGATCGTCTCTTCCGAGGTCACGTCGGCGGTCGAGCGCACCTCCTCGGCATAGCGGTCGGCCTCAGCACGGATCAGGCCGGCGTCCTGCTCGGCCTCAGCGCGCACACCGTCGGCCGCTGAGGTGGCGGCGACACGTAGATCCGCAGCCTCCTCGTCGGCGAGACCGAGAATGCGCCCGATGCGCTCCCCGAGGTCGGCGAACGTCGGGCTGGACACCTTTCGGCTCTCCTCCTCGAGGCCGGCGAGGCGTCGCTTGGCGTCGGTCAGTTCAGCAACAAGCGACGCACTATCCCGGCGGTTCTTGGTGAGTTCGACGGTGCTCTCCGCGGCCTCCCGGCGGGCCGCGTCGGCGCTCTGCTGGAGCGCGGCGAGATGATGGTCGACCTGGACCGGGTCGTAGCCACGGAAGACGGTGGGAAACTCCGGCTGGTTCATTCAGACTCCTGCATGGGGATGGTGGTGTGGCCGGCCCGCCCGGGCTCGGGTGGGAGGTCGGTGGCGCGGTCCTCATCGACCGTCAGCGCCTCGATCACGCCGCTGAGTTTGCCGAGTTGCGCGGTGATCGCGTCGCGTCGTGACGCCAGCGTATTCACCTCGGCCCGGGCGCGTTCCACTGCTGCATGTGCCTCGGCACGAACGGTGTCGGCGCGCTCCCGAGCCGCTTCGGAGGCCCGCATGATCTCCGTGCGTGCCGCGGCGTGGTATTCGTGAGCCTCCCGGTGCATCCGCTCGACGTCCTCCGCGGCCGCCTGACGCACCTGGCGGGCCCCGGCGTCGGCCTCGTCGAGTCGCCGTTCGGCGCGGCGACTCGTCTCGGACTCCTGTTCGCGAGCCTCGGTGAGGAGTCGATCGGCCTCCCGGGTCGCGGAGTCGCGGGTGCGGGCGGCATCAGCGTGGGCCTCCGCAAGGACCGACTCGGCCATCTCCCGCAGCCGGCGGGCCTCGGCCTCGGCCTCGGCGACCCGATCGCGGGCGGTCGCGGTCGCGGTACCGAGCAGGGTCTGGACCCGTTCGCGATGAGTGCGGGACCGTTCGCCGACATCCCGGTGATGCGTCCGGGCTCGTTCCAGCGTCTCGGCCTCGGCCCGCTCGACGATGCTGCGCACCGTGCCTTGGGCCCAGGCCAGGTGCTTCTCGGCCGACTCGATGATGGCCGCTGCTTCGGCTTCGGCGTCGGTGACCTGGCGCTCCGCCTCGGCCCGCGCCTGCTCCAGCAGACTCTGATGTTCAACGGTGCGGACGCGTTCGCGGTCGGCGACCTCGGCAAGCCGGCTGGTCATCGCGGCATCGGCATCCGCGCGACGACGTGTGGCGTAGGTGTCCGCCTCGAGACGTATCTGGGTGACCTCGCCGAGGATGCCGTCGCGCATCGCCACCAGGTCGGCGGCGTGCGCGTCCTGCTCGCTGGCCCAGCGTTCCTGGTGCGAGTTCTCCTGGGCAGCGAGCCGTGCCATCGTGGCGTCGTGGTCGCGCCGAGCACGCTCCACCAGTGCGACGGCCTGTTGCTCGGCCTCCTCCAGCCGGGCCTGCGCCTGCTCGTCGCCGACGGCGACGGCCTCGTCGCTCGCCTTGGTGGCGCGGGCTCGAAGCAGCGCGGCCTGGTCGGCAGCGTCGGCGAGCAGGATCGCGGCCTCTTCTCGGGCTTCCTCGAGCCGTTGCTCGGCCGCCGCTCGAGACCGCTCGATCGCCGAGCGCGTCTCGTCGAGTTCGGCCAGCGCCGCGGCGCTCTCATGCCGAAGGCGGCTGGCCTCACCGCGGGCGTCGGCAGCCTCGCGGTGAGCGTCGGCGCGGATCTGGTCGGCGAGTTCCTGGGCCCGGGTCAGCAGCGAGAGGGCTTCGTCGACGGGTGCCCCGGCAGAAGCAGCGGCGGGGCGGGCAGCAGGGGCCGAGCCCGGCTCGGCTGACGTGGCGTGGTGCGTGGACCCATCCGACACACCCACCATGATCGCAGAGCATCGAGCGTCGCTCGGACCACGTCGGAACATCCTTCACCGGGCGAGTAGATTTGGGCCCGCGTACCGCCCGGCTGCAGATGACGGTAGCGCCTCACCACCACCCAAGGAGTTCAGCGTGCCTGCACGCCTGTTCACGTCCGAGTCCGTCACCGAAGGCCACCCGGACAAGATCTGCGACCAGATCTCCGACGCCATCCTGGATGCGCTTCTCGCGCAGGACCCGCGCAGCCGGGTCGCGGTGGAGACGATGGTCACCACCGGCTTGGTGCACGTGGCCGGTGAGGTCACCACCGAGGCGTACGTCGAGATCCCCACGATCGTTCGGGAGACGGTCCTGCGCATCGGATACGACTCGTCGACTAAGGGATTCGACGGGGCATCCTGCGGGGTCGAGGTCTCGATCGGTCAGCAGAGTCCGGACATCGCGCAGGGCGTCGATACCGCGTTCGAGAGCCGCACCGGCGGTGTGGACCCGCTGGCCAAGCAGGGCGCCGGCGACCAGGGCCTGATGTTTGGTTACGCGTGCGACGACACCCCCGAACTCATGCCGCTGCCGATTTTTCTCGCGCACCGCCTCGCGGAGCGGCTCACCGAGGTGCGTAAGGCCGGTGAGTTGTCCTACCTGCGCCCGGACGGTAAGACCCAGGTGACCATCGCCTACGACGGCAACCGTGCCGTGGCCCTCGATGCCGTGGTGGTGTCCAGCCAGCACGCCGACGACGTCAGCCTCGACGGCCTGCTCGAGCCGGACGTGCGCACCCACGTCATCGAACCGGTACTCGCCACGCTCGCTGACACCGGCACCGACCTCGACATCGACGGCTATCGCGCGTACATCAACCCGACAGGCAAGTTCGTCATCGGCGGGCCGATGGGCGACGCCGGGCTGACCGGCCGCAAGATCATCGTGGACACCTACGGTGGCATGGCTCGGCACGGCGGCGGAGCGTTCTCCGGCAAGGATCCGAGCAAGGTCGACCGCTCCGCTGCGTACGCCACCCGGTGGGTCGCCAAGAACGTCGTGGCCGCCGGGCTTGCCCGCCGCTGCGAGGTCCAGGTCGCCTACGCCATCGGCGTGGCGCAGCCGGTCGGTTTCTACGTCGAGACCTTCGGCACCGAGACCGTACCGGCCGACCGCATCCAGAAGGCCATCGTCAAGGTGTTCGACCTGCGCCCCGCCGCCATCCTCGAGCACCTGGACCTGCTCCGCCCGATCTACCGCCCGACCGCGGCCTACGGCCACTTCGGCCGCGCCAGCGCTGACGGCGTCGACGAGGCATTCACCTGGGAGCGCACCGACCGGGTCGAGGCGCTGCGCGCTGCCTGCTGACGGCTCCTCGTCCGGTGGGCGCCCGTCCTGACGGAGAGGTCAGTGGGCTCCGCTAGTTTCGCGGTCATGAGCGGGGCCGAGCCACCCGATGTAAGCGAGCAACTCGCGCTGATCCCGCCGCGCCCCGGTCGGCCGCGTCGGCGTGCCGGAGCCGACCCGACCTCATCCGACCTACCGGTGGCGCTCGTTCAGGTCGGTACCGGACTCGCGCACCTGGACCGGCCGTTCGAGTACTCGGTGCCGACCTCGATGACGGATGACGCCCGCCCCGGGGTCCGAGTCAAGATCCGGTTCGCCGGGCAGGACCTCGACGGGTTCGTGCTCGAACGCCGCGCGACTGCCGGGCATGTCGGGCGGCTCGTGCCGCTGCGCCGGGTGGTGTCCGCGGAGCAGGTCCTCGCGCCGCCGGTGCTTGCGACCGCACGTGCGGTCGCTGCCCGGTACGCCGGCACGCTCGGCGATGTGCTGCGGCTCGCGGTACCGCCCCGGCATGCTGCCGCTGAGAAGGCGCTCGCGGCGCAGGGGCCACCTCCCGCGTCGCTGCCCAGGCGGTCGCCAGGGGCGTGGCAGCGGTACCCGGCCGGTGCGGCGTACGTCACTCGAGTCGCCGGCGGTGGCGCGCCTGCGGCATCCGTCCTGGCGGCACCGTCCACCGTGCCGGGTCAGGGCTGGCCGCATCTGCTCGCCGAGGCGGCCCGGGCAGCGGTCGAGGGCGGCCGGGGTGCGCTGCTCATCGTCCCGGACGGTCGCGACGTGCGCCGGGCAGAGGCAGCGCTGGTCGAGGTGCTCGGGCCGGGGCGGCACGCCCGGCTCACCGCCGACCAGGGGCCACAGGCGAGGTACACCGCCTTCCTCAAGGCGCTGCGCGGTCACGTCGACATCGTTGTCGGCACTCGGGCCGCGGCGTTCGCGCCGGTGCGGCGGCTCGGACTGGTGGCCTGGTGGGATGACGGCGACGACCTGCTCGAGGAGCCGCGTACGCCGTACCCGCACGCCCGGGAGGTGTTGCTCGCCCGAGCGCGAGAAGAAGGTGCCGCGGTGCTGGCGGCCGGCTTCGCCCGGTCGGCGGCGGTGGCTGACCTGGTCCATCGCGGGGTGCTCGCCACGGTCGAGGCACCCCGGGCCGTGGTGCGTGCTGGCACGCCGCAGGTACGCGTTGCGGGGGACCACGCCGACGGCGACCCCGCTGCGGGTGCGGCTCGATTGCCAGGTGTGGCGTGGCGCACCGCCCGCGAGGCACTCGCGGGCGGTGGTGCGGTGCTCGTCCAGGTGCCGCGTCGGGGGTACCTGCCATCGTTGTCGTGTCAGGAGTGTCGCCGCCGGGCGCGCTGCCGCAACTGTGCGGGGCCGCTCGGCCTGCCCGGTCCGCAACGGCCACCGGCCTGCCGGTGGTGCGGTCGGGTCGAGACCGTTTTTGCCTGTCCATCCTGTGACGGCACCCGGCTGCGTTCGTCGGTGGTCGGTGCCCGCCGGACCGCCGAGGAACTCGGCCGGGCGTTCGCGGGGGTCCGGGTCGACCGTTCCGGTGCCGGCGAGGTGCTCGACGCCGTCGCCGACGGCCCGCGGCTCGTGGTCTCGACGCCGGGGGCCGAGCCGTGGGTACCTGGTGGTTACGCCGCCGCGCTGCTGCTCGACGCGTGGGCGTTGCTCGACCGTCCCACGCTCGACGCCGGCGAGGAGACCCTGCGGAGGTGGCTGGCCGCGGCATCCCTGGTGCGGCCGGGGCGCGCCGGCGGCCGGGTTGTGGTCTGCGGGGCGCCCGTCGGGGTCACCGTGCCGGCCGTCGAGGCGCTCGTGCGCTGGGACCCGGCCTGGTATGCGACCCGCGAACTCGATGAGCGCCGCGCCCTCGACCTGCCGCCGGCGCGGCGGCTCGTTGCGCTCACCGGCCAGCGGGCGGCGCTCGAGGCGGCGGCCGGTGAACTCCGGCTGCCGGCCACGGCGTCGATGCTCGGCCCGCTGCCGCATCGCACGCCCCCCGGAGCCGCCGAAGACTGGCGCACCGTCGTCACCGTCCCACCGGAGGACGGGGCTGACCTGTCTCGTGAACTCGCGGCGCTGCGGGCCCGGGCGTCGGCCCGTAAGGACCCGGCGGCGGTGACGGTGCGGGTCGACCCTCGGGATCCGACAAGCTGAGCACACCGGCGGTGGTTCGCCGCTACGGTGCTGTGCACTCGCGGGGGCCGCGACGAGAGGGAGCCATGTCGAGCACCGCCAGGGCCATGCCGACGACCCGCGGGCCGCTTCCTGTGGTGCACGCCGACGAGATCGACGGGGTCGCGGTGATCTGGGTCGACAGCAGCCGTCCGACGCTGCGGGCCAGCCTCGTCACCCGGGCCGGCGTCGTCGACGAGACGCTGCCGACGACGGGGTGGACCCACCTCGCCGAGCACCTCGCCCTCCATGACCGCGACCGGGGCACCTTCGCGGTCAACGGCAGCGTGT
>JBOFJB010000278.1:0-1579 GCA_051650465.1 Dermatophilaceae bacterium
GGATGCAGCACGCCAGTGGGGTTCGTCGGATTGCCAACCACGACAAGGTCAGCATCAGCCGGGACCGCACCAGGGTCGAGGGCGAACCCGTCACCCGGCCGGCAGCACACGCTCGTGACCCGGTAGCCGGCCTGTTCCAAGGCAGCGTGCGGTTCGGTGAACTGCGGATGGATCACCACCGGCCGGCGCCACACCCGAAGCCGCGCAACCAACGAGAACGCCTCTGCCGCAACAGAGTTCGGCAATACGCACGTCACCGGTGACCCGCTCGCCGGCCTCCGACGCACCCGCCGTCGGACTGGCAATCGCGTCGTACCGCGCGTTTGTCGACCGCTACGACCTGCGCGGTGGCCCGGGAGCAGGGGGCGGCAGGTCGGCGAACGGAGTCCACCGTGCCGCGTGATCCCGGCCATGCACGGACCGGAGTCGGGTCTCGAACTCCTGGGCGACGCCGGGCGCGCTGGTCAACAGGGGTACCGCAGCGACGACCATCTTCAGTTCGCGGGCCTCTCGCAGCAGCGGCCATTCTGGGTCGGTGGTGACGTCGTAGCCATACGCCTCGACCAGTGCGTCATGGCCGCCGGGCCGGCCGAAACGTTTCTCGCCGACCGGCACTGCGGCCAGGTCGACCTGCCACGGGCCCAGGCAGGTCGGGTCGAAGTCACAGAGCAGGACCCGCCCGGCCCGGTCGCGGAGCAGGTTGCCGACATGGGCATCGCCGTGAACCAGACCAGTATCGGCGCGTTCGGTGAACGCCGTGATGCGGGGTGCGAGCCGGTCGCACCAGTCGAGGAGCTGGTCGCGGTCAGCGTCGCGCAGGCCCTCGGCGTCAGCGAGTCGGCTGCGGGCGTCGCCGACCGGATCCCACTTAGGTACGGCAAACGGAGGCCGGCCGAGGCGGTGGAACTCGCGGAGCACGGCTCCGAGGTCGGCGACCGTCGGCCCCGGCGGCGCCGGGGGTACGTAGGCCCAGATGGTGGCCAGCACCGGGCCGACTCTTACCGGTTGGTCGAATCCGGTCGCGAGTCGGATCGTCGGCGCGTCCCTCGTGGCGAACCACGGGCCCAGCCGGCTCACCTTCTCGACCCGGGCGTGGAGTTCATGTGATCTGGTGATGCGGATGACGAGGCGAGCGGTGGGCAGCGCGAACACGGCGTTGTTGGTCAACTGGAGCAGGTGGGCGTCACGGTCGCTGGCGCCGATCCGGCCGGCGACCTCACGCATGACGGCGGTCATCGCGGCCTCGGTGAACCGCCCCCGGGTGTCGGTGGTCATGACGGTGACGCTGCGCCCATCGCGGCGATCTGATGGCTGAACTCCGCGACGTCGGCCCGTGCCATGTGCGGTGCGAGGTCGCGTCTGAGGTTGCGAATACGGTCGGTGACCCGGGCGGAGGTGACCTGACTCGCGCGTTCGATGACCGCGGCACCGACCGCAAGTGCTTCATCCGGGTGGCCCGCCAACGACCACGCACTGCAAAGACCGACCTCGTTGAGGACGGTGCTGCGGACGTTCTGCGGGCCGAATGCGGCGATCGCGTTGGTCACGCACCGTACGGCGGTCTCGCCATATGTGGTGG
>JBOFJB010000279.1:0-3609 GCA_051650465.1 Dermatophilaceae bacterium
GGCCCCCGAAGGGCGCGTCGCAGCCTGATCGCGGAGGCCGCGGGTCATCTCGAGGATGCCACCGACGCCTTTGCGGGAACCGGGCTGACACCCGACGCGGCGGCGCGGCGAGCGGTCACCGACTTCGGTGACGTCGAGCTCGTCGCACCCGCCTTCCAGGAGACCCTCACCGTGGCCTCGTCGCGGCGCACGGCGTGGCTGCTGCTGCTCGCGCTGGGCTACCAGCCGTTCCTCTGGGACAGCGGTATCGATCTCAGCGCGACGCTGCACGAGACCCCGCCGGACCCGGGCTCGGTGCTCTACGCGACCCTCGACCGTGGGATCGAGCTGGCCGGCGGGCTGCTGATCGCCGCGGCCCTGCTCGCGGTGCTCGCCACCGGCGTGGGCCGACGATGGCTGCCGACGGCCCGGCCGGTGGCCCGGGCGACGGCGGCGATCGCGGTCGCCGCGGCTGTCGTGCTCCCGGGCCTGGCGGCGGCGATGACCGTCCTGAGCGGCGCGCCCATCGCCTTCTGGGCCGCGGGCACCCTGCTCATGGCGGTACCGATGGCGGTGGTCGCGGCATCCGCGCACCGCACGTGGGCCACCGCCGGGTAGCTGCTCGGCATCGAGGAGGCGCGAGTCAGAGAAGACCTGCTGCGCAGTCCCCTTCGGCGACTCGAGCCACGCCGTACTCAGCCCGGAGGAACGGGCAGGCTCGCCCGGAACATCCCCTGCTCCAGCCACACCGCGGCCCGCACGCCATCCGCGGCCGCCTGGCTGACCAGGGTGAGTCCGTCGGGTAGGGCCGACAGCCGCGCCAGGTCACCGGCGGCCGCGACACCCGGCACGCTGGTGTGGGCGAACTCGTCCACCTGGACGTACCCGTCCGGGAGCATCTCGACTCCGAGCTGAGTGGCCAGCGGTGCGTGCTGGCGGGTCGGAGCGCGGTGGAAGACGACCTCGCAGTCCACTGTGGTGCCGTCGTCGAGGTGCAGCCGCAGCGCTCCGAGATCGCCGGTCAGCTCGGTCACGGGCTGGTCCATCACCGGCAGTTCAAGGGCCTCGAGAGTGGCGACCACCTCTGCGGGCAGCGCGTGCGGGCCGTGGGTGAGCACGACGACGTCGTCGCTGTACCGGTCGGCGAGGTAGGCGGCCAGCATTACCTGGGCCGGCTCCCGGCCGAGGACCGCGATGCGCTTGTCACGCGCCGCCCACCCGTGGCAGAAGGGGCAGTGGAAGACGCTGCGGCCGAACCGGTCCGGCACCCCCGGGATGTCCCAGGGTTCGTCGACCTGACCCGTGGCGAGCAGGAGTCGTCGAGCGGAGTGGACGGTCGCGTCGGCCAGGGTGACGGTGAAGTCGTCGATCTCACCGGCGACGGTGCTCACCTGCCCCTGGTGGAGGTCGACGCTGTGATAGGCGGCCAGCTCGTCTCGACCGACCTCGAGGAGCTGCAGCGGTGGGAAGCCGTCGCGGCTGAGGTACATGTGGATGCCGTCGGCCGGCCTGTTCCGCGGGTGCCCTCCGTCGACGAGGAGGACGCGGCGGCGCTGCCGGCCGAGGACCTGTGCGGCACTGATGCCTGCCGCGCCACCGCCCACGATGATGACGTCGTACATGGTCTGTACCTCCTTGGTCAGCCGGGGGTGCGGTCACGGGCGGCCGCGGCGAGGCCGGCAACGCTGGGGTCGTCGACGACGTCACGCACCGTGAGGCCGTTGACACCCAGCCCGGCCAGCCTCGCGAGGGCACGGACCGCCAGGAGCGAGTCGCCGCCGAGCGCGAAGAAGCTCGCGGCGCGGTCGGGGACGGGCTGGGCCAGGACCTCGGCGAAGACGGCGGCGATGGTGCGCTCGAGGTCGTCGCGAGGCGCGCCGGCATCGGCATCCGCGCGTCGTGGGTCGTCGAGTCGGCCGAGCCGTAGCGCGGGCCCGGCTGTCGGGGGGTCGGCCTCGTCCGGAACCTCGACCGGCAGCCGCCAGGCGGCCGGGTCGGCGAGAGCAGCGGCGTTCTCGGTGAACTCGGCGAACACTCGGTCAACGTCCTCCGTCGACAGCACGTCCTCGACGGTGCTGAACACCAGGACGAGCTCGTCGTTCAGCTCGAACAGGCGGGCCTCGAGAGCGACCTGCGGGGTCCGCAGCTGCTGGTGGTGGTCGCTGACGTCGACCTCGCCGAGCGGGCCGGCGTGACCGGGCACGCCCTGCTGCATCGCGGCGTCCATACCGATGGTGCTCAGGAACACCACCGGAGCGACCGGGCGCGTGCTGCCGCGCAGGCGACTGAGCTCCCGTCCGACCTCCACGCCGGAGTACAAGTTGTGGGCGCTGTGGTCGGCGAACCGCTGTTGGGCATGTGCGGCGAGCTCGGCGAAGGTGCCCCCGACCGGGAGGTCCAGCGGCAGCAACATGGTGGAGGCGAATGCGCCGATCACCCGGTGCACGTCGGGATGAAGTGGCAGCCGGTTGAGCTGCAGGGTGTTCACCAGCAACCGGTGATGCCCGGCCCACCGGGCCAGGCTTGCCGAGTACACGGCAAGCAGGGCCGCGGAGGGGGTCACTCCGTGCGTGGTGCACTGATGTCGCATCGCCGCCCAGGTGTCGGCCGGGACCCTGACCTCGCGGTTCGTCATCACCTGCGGTCTGGCCTCGCGAGGGTCGAGGGCGAGTGGCAGTGCGGGCGGTGCCGGCAGCGTCTCCAGGTGCGCCTGCCACCAGTCCCGGTCGGCCTGCCACGGAGAGGTCCCCGGCAGTCTCGAACAGGCGTCGACGTAGTCGCCGAAGTCGATGTCGACCGGGGCGAGCGTGGCGTTCACGTCGGATGCCAGGGTGAGCAGCTCGCGGGTGAGCAGGTTCGCCGACCAGCCGTCGACCAGCAGGAGACTGAGCGAGAGGTGCAGCCGGGCGCGCCCGGCCGGCAGGAGGCTCAGCCGGGCGTCGACGCCCGGTCCGTCGGTGGGGTCGGGTCCACGAGTGCTCATCTCGTGCCGGACGACGTCCACCGCAGCGTCCGGGTCGGGGTCCTCGCGGAGGTCCTGCACGCGCAGCGCAGGAATCGCGTCGGGGTCCGCCGACGGCAGCACGTGCTGCCGGCCGTCAGCGGTGACCCGGGCGCGCAACGTCGGCTGGTGCTCGGCGAGTCGGCGCAGTGCGTCGCCCAGCGCATCGGGCGCCTCGTCGGCGTCGACGTTGTGGAGTGCGAGGTCGAGGTAGTAGTGCGCGGAGTCGTAGGACAGCTCCCAGCCGTTCTGTTGTCCGATGAAGTACCCCTGTTGGAGGGGCAGCAAAGGAAAGGCAGCCGCCGGGTCGTCGCGCCGGGTGAGGTCGACCGGCAGGGCGCGGTCCTGGGGCGCGACGCTCGTGGCGCGACGTGCCACCAGGGCGGCCAGGTCGGTCAGCGTGGTGTCGACCCGCACGTCCGCCAGGGCCAGGTCGACCCCCAACCGCTGCCGGACCATGGCGGACATCCGCACGGCCAGCACCGAGTCACCACCGAGCCGCAGGAAGCTCACCTCGGCCGGCACCTCGTCCGGTGGCAGCGCGAGCAGCTCGGCCCACACCGTCCTGAGGGTCTCGTGTACCTGCTCAGCCGCCGGCACGGCAGTGGTGAGGGTCATGCAGCGGGCCT